>CAYQZG010000038.1:2061-28910 GCA_964421785.1 uncultured Anaerolineales bacterium | reverse complement strand
CACGCCGCGTCAAACTAGGGAAGCAGCGCGATACCATCCTGGCCTTGGAGGGGGGGGGCAGAGCGGGCCCCGTCGACGCCGAGCGGCGTGTTTACCGTCTGGTCAAGCGGGAGAGCGACGACGTGTAGGGCTCTACGGGGCCTGTATCGCCTTGGCTGCCGCCGCCACGTTCTGGAGCAGGTCTTCCTCTTCTTCCGCCCGGACCGTGCGGGGATCCAGGACCAGTTGATCGTCTTCAATGCGGCTGATGATCGGCGGATCGCCATCGCGAAGCGCGCTCGCCAGCCGATCTGGGTGCTCTGCGGTCAGCGCCACCAGCTTGGTGGGCAGCGTCTCGCCCGGGAGGCTTCCTCCCCCCACTGTCGAAAGCCCATCGACCACCTCCGAGGCGACCCCGACCCCCTGCAGCGTCCGCCGCCACGACGTCGCTCGTTGCGCGATCGCGGCCAAAGGCGCAGCGATCATGCGCCACACTGGAATCTTCTCTATGGCCTCTTCTCGAATGTAATGCAGCAGCGTCTCCTGAAGCCCAACCAGACAGAGCTTGTCGGGCCGCAGCGCCCGCGTCAAGGGGTGGCTTTTCAGAGGATTGACGTGCGCAGCTTCCCCCACGATGATCCCCGCCTGGGGCCCGCCCAGCAGTTTGTCGCCGCTGAAGCAGACTACCGCGGCGCCCCCGTCGATGCTCTCCTGCACCGTCGGCTCGTGCGCCAGGCCGAATTGGGACGTCTCCAGCAGTGCGCCACTCCCCAGGTCGTCCATCACCGGCACGTCGTGCCTCTTGCCCAATCCCACCAGCTCGTTCAAGCTGGGCTCGGACGTGAACCCCACAATGCGGAAGTTGGAGTGGTGGGCGCGAAGCATCAAAGCTACGTCGTCATACGCTCTCAGGGCGTTCTCATAGTCGTAGAGATGGGTCCGGTTGGTCGTACCGACCTCAATAAGCCGTGCACCACTCTGAGCCATCACGTCCGGCACGCGGAACCCGCCGCCGATCTCCACCAGCTGCCCGCGCGAGATGATCACACCGTGGCCGCTTGCCAGTCCGGTCAATGCCAGGAGCACCGCCCCAGCGTTGTTGTTGACCACCAGGGCGGATTCTGCTCCCGTCAGTTGGCACAGGAGTCGTTCGGCGTGCACCGTGCGATGCCCACGCCGCCCTGCCTCCAGGTCATACTCAAGCGTGCCATATCCTCGGCTGACCGCATCCATCCTCTCTCGGACCGTTTTCGAAAGGGGAGCCCGACCCAGGTTGGTGTGGATGATCACGCCCGTCGCATTGATCACCGGGCGCAGCGTGGGCGCCAACCGCTCCTCCAGGCGGAGGGAGACGCGCGCGACAAGGGAGACAGCGTCGGGGACCTCACCGCCCTCTTTTACACCATCCCGGACGGCATCGAGCACTTCGCGCAGCGCGTCCACGGCCTGCTGACGACCAAAAACGTCGATCAGCTGCTCGGCCTGGAGGCCTTGCAAGAGCTGATCGACGCTGGGGATCTGTCGCAGCAGCTTATTCTGTCGCGGCAGCTTATTCTGTCGCGGGAGCTTATTCTGTCGCGGTTTACTGACGTTCATACGATGCCACAGCTGAGAGAGCCTTCTGCAAACTCGCGACCAGGTTTTCCCGATGACTGGCAGGCTTAGGGAATGTGGACAAAGACGCTTCGAGCATGTTTACTTCGTTGCCCCAGCCCTTTCAGCGCTACCGCTGCGCAGTGAGCTACAGCGACGCAATGAGCTATTGCGACGGAATAACTATTGCGACGGAATACGCAGCACTTGGCCAGCGTAGACGTTGGACGGGTTGGCGATGCCGTTGTATTCTGCCAACCGCAGGTAGCTCATGTTGTAACGCAGCGCGATGCGGAACAGATTGTCTCCCGGTTGCACAACATAGGTCGTCCCACCCGGGGATGGCTGCGGGGGCTGACTACCTGGGGGAATGGTCAGTGCCTGTCCCACGTAGATCTGGCTCACATTGGCGATCCCGTTGGCCTGCGCAATTGCCTCCACAGTGGTGCCATGGCGGAGCGCGATGCGGAACAGGTTGTCGCCTGGCTGCACCACGTACGTTGTCTCCCCCGAGGGGGCCGACGTTGGTGTCGGCTGCGGCGTGGGAGCTGGCGTGGTCGCGCATACCGTCGGTGTCGCAGACGGCGCTTCTGTCGTCGGCTCCGCGCTCGTCTCGGTCGGCTCCTCTTCCTCGCCCGCCGCTTCTGCTTCCGCCGTCTGCGTCACCGCCGCCTCCGCAGCTTGTGTCGCATTCGCCCTGGCTGTGGCTTCCATATCCGACTCATCTGGAGTAGCTGCCTCCGCACCTCCAGATGATGTGGGTGTCACGTCGGGGGCTGCCGGTCTGAAGCAGCCGGTTGCCAGGATGAGGACGACCGACAGGCCTAGGATACCTAGGAACACATGGCGTATCTTCTTCATGGGCCACCTCCTTTGGTGTTCAGGCGACTTCTCGAAGCGTCTCAATAGTACCATAGGTTTTCGTCATCGTCAAGCAAAGTCTTTTTCAAAACCGGGGAGGTTGTGGTAAGATAGAGATGCTTCTCACGTGGCACATGGAGAGGGATGGAGGTATATGAGGGAGATTCTGGAGGATCTGAGTCGCTGGCTGGCTGCTGACGAATCGATCGCTCTGGCCACAGTCGTGCGAACCGAAGGGTCTTCACCGCGACCCTTGAGGTCTCGCATGGCGGTGACGCAATCTGGTCGGATGACGGGCTCTGTCAGCGGCGGCTGTGTAGAAGGTGACGTCTTTCGGGAGGCGCAGGAGGTGCTCCAGAGCGGGGAGGCAACGATCCTCCAATACACCGCTGTCGGGGAAGGGGGCTGGGAGGTCGGGCTGGCCTGTGGCGGAACGATTGACGTCTTTGTTGAGCCCTTGGTGGAGATCCATCGTCTACTTATCGATGCCTTGCGGCGCGAGGAGACCGTGGGTATGGCAACCCGTCTCGACGGCAGTGGACATCTGATCGCCTGGCCTGATGGTCGACTTCAAGGCGATCACGCATTGGCTTCCGATCTGCTGCCCTTCCTCGGTGATGATCAGTTCCTGCACGCCAAGGCTCGGTTGAGGAGCCATCCGGGGGCCGACGCCTTCGTCGAGGTCTTCACTCGACCGCCCACGTTGACCATCGTCGGCGCGGTTCACATTGCTGTGCCTCTCGTCACGATGGCACAGGAACTGGGCTTTCACGTGCAGCTGGTGGACGCGCGACGCGCGTTTGCCACGCGGGACCGTTTTCCCAACGTCGATGAGTTGATTGTCGCGTGGCCTCGGCAGGCCTTGACCCCCCGGGCTTTGCGGTCGCAGGATGCCCTGGTGGTGCTAACCCACGATCCCAAGTTCGACGTGCCGGCGCTTGAGACTGCCTTGTCGAGCTCTGTGGGCTACATCGGACTGCTGGGATCGACCACGACGCAGGAGAAGCGACGTAGCGCCCTGAGAGCCAGGGGCTTTCACGATCAGGATCTGGCTCGGATTCACGGCCCGGTGGGTCTGGATCTGGGGGGCAGGCGGCCGGCCGAGATCGCGCTGGCGATCCTGGCCGAGATTGTCGCTGTGCAGAATGAATGACGCTCACGCCATAGCGTGCCTGGATAACCTTCCCGAAAGCCGGAAGAATAGCACCCGGCGCGCTAAGAAATGCGCCGAGGACTCGATTCTTGGCGAGGACTAACCGTCGTAGCTTTCGGGAAGGTGAGTTCCCTGAATGTCGAGCTGCTCAAGATTCCAAAGCTCCGATCGTTGGCTGGCGTTCGGGGCCAGGCCGATGACCGAGGCTCGAGCCAGTGTCGTCTTCTGATGCTGGAAGAGGGGGAGCACCGGAAGCTGCTCGGAGAAGATGCGTTGAGGTGCAGCGTGTCTAATGGCGTAGTCCCCGCTGCCTGGCAGCACCTCTAGCGCTTTTCGGCAGGCGTCGTCGTATGCGCTATCGATGAAACCTGCCACGTTGGGTTTGCTCCAGTCTCCCTCGTCGGGTATCTGGCTGCTCAGAAAGATGTCGCACAGGGGATCGGGTGTGACTTGCCAGGAGAACTGGGCCAGGTCGAACCGGCGGCCGAAGATCTCCCCCTCCGGTCCGGGCGCGAACAGGACGCTGGCGGGTTCTGTTTGCAAAGTGACCTCAATACCACAGGCCTCTAACTGAGCCTGTAGGAGAGTCGCGGTGCGAAGGCGGAGAGGACCGTCCGTGGTCTTGTACGTGACCTGGTACGGCGTGCCCTCCGCTGTGCCAGGGACGCCGTGCGCCTCGCGTACGCCATCGCCATCCTCATCGTACCAGCCCGCCTGGGCCAACAGAAGCTTGCCCGCCTCGGGGTCATGCGACCACACGGTCATTCTCTCGGACGGTTGAACGCTCGGCCCGTAGACCGGGTGATCAGGCGGCAGGTAACCGTGTAAGACGCGTCCGCCTGTGGCGAGCGCCTCGTTCGCCAGCGTTTGCCTGTCGACGCATTGGGCGATGGCCTGTCGCACGCGTACGTCCTCGAAGAGATCGGGCCGATGGTAGTCGCTGGCGGGACTGATGCCGAAGGCCAGGAGCTCCCAGGAATTATCCTGTGTCGTAACCACCTTCACTGCGGGCGAAGCACTGATCTCCTCCAGATCTAGGGCAGCGCTTGCTTCATGGGTCACCACGTCGCAGGTTCCCGCGAGAAAACGCTGTGCCAGCTCCTCTCCATCGGCCATGAAGCGAAATGTCACCTCGTCCACGCGGGGCAGCCCTTCAGATGCACGGAAATAGAACGGGTTAGGCTCCACGGTGATGGAGTCGCCCGATACCCATTCACGGAGCGCAAAAGGGCCCCAGCCTAACGGCTCTCTGGTCGACAACTCGGCGGTGAGAAGCTCGTCGGCAGAGAGGCCTCCCCAGGCGTGACGGGGCAAGGGGTGCCAGAAGTTCATAGAGTAAGCGCGATCCAGGAAGCCGGGCACGCTTTGCCAGACTGCTTGGTGCTTCCCCACAGCGCGATAGTCAGCGGTCCGCTCCACAATGTGCTTATCCGTGGGAGTGGCTGGGTCCGCGGCCAGTTCAAAGGCGTAGATGGAGTCATCGGCGGTGAGCGGCTCGCCATCCGACCAGCGAATATCAGAGCGGACCGTGAACGTGACCACCATCTGCTCCATGCTGATCGGCTCACCCCGGAAGGTTGTTTGTTCTCCATCTGCGTCTTTGACGATGACGCCCGGGGCTAGCGTCATCACGCTTCCGCTGGCCGCCAGGACCCGGTCGCCGGTCTGCACGGTGGTTGTCTCCACGATGGCGCTATCTCCGAGGCTGGGGATCTCGGTCAGAATGACCGGTTGCTGTCCATAATCTCGGCTATCCATCGGCCCGTCGTAAAGGGCCTGCCACACGTGATGGGCACCTTCACTCTCCCCGCTGTACAGATAAAGGCTATCCGGCTCATCGGCGAGGCAGATCGTGAGCCTCCTTGGCTCTGGTGTTGGCGAAGGCGTCGCGGAAGGAGACGGTAAGGGCGAGGGGCTCGGTGTTGTCCTCGGAGGCAGCGGACCTGGCTCTGCACATGCCACACAGAGGATGAGGATAGTGAGGATGGCTAAATGTCTCCTCATCGGTTTGACGCTATCTACGAGCGGGGTCTTCTTCCTTTCTTTGAGCGCCAGATGCGCGACCAGCTGCTCTGCGACCCGCTTGGATTCTAGCACCGAGCTATGTGACTGTCAACCGATGAGATCGGTGAAAGTCGGACAATCGTATTGAGATGCAGTAAGCTCCTGGCCTCGCCTGTCCTGAGCGGGGTCGAGGGTTACGGGCGAAAAATGCAATTGACATGGTCGTGTCGGATAGTTTGCACAAACCTACCGCTATGGGTATAATGGCTGCGATTGCCATTGTGGAGTGATCTTGGATTGGCTTCCTTACCGCTCACCTCGAGCTGATGCCCGGCCTGGCATCGATGATAATGACGAGGATGTAGTGGTAGGATGACGCTTGGTGGAGGAGGCATGGATGTCGTCAAATCGGATTTGTGTACTGGCGGGACTCTCGTTACTGCTGGTGTCGCTGGCCTGTAACGCGACCCCATCACCATCGCTGCCGCCAAGTGCCACACCGGTTCCACAGGCTGCGTCTACGACGCCTACTGCGTCTACTGCATCTACGAGCTCTTCCGATGCGACAGCCACGAGCATCCCCCCTTCTCCTACAGCGGAACGCCCGCTGGCCGCGCTCGTCAACGGTGAGCCGATCTATCTGGCCGACTATGAGCGCGAGCTAGGGGGGTACAGGGATTCCCTGCAAACTCAGGGCATCGATCCCAACAGCCAGGAGGGTCAGGACAAGATGGATCAGGCCCGCGGCTGGATCCTCAATATGATGATTGAGCAAGTGTTGACCGAGCAGGCCGCCGAGAAGGCCGGTGTCGAGGTGACCGACGCCCAGGTTGAGCAGTATATGCAGGAGATGACTGCCGAGAGCGGTGGCGAGGAGGCCTTTCGCGCCAAGCTGGAGGAGTGGGGTCAGACCTACGAGGACGCCAAACGAGAGGTGCGAGCTCAACTGATCGGGACGCAGATGACTCAGCGCGTCGTGGCTGACGTGCCCCAGTCCACCGAGCAGGTACACGCGCGGCATATCCTGGTGGATACCCAGGAAGAAGCGCAACATATTCGGTCTCAGCTCGAGGCCGGTGCTGATTTCGCCGCTCTGGCCAAAGCTCATTCTCTGGATAGGAGCACACGGGATAATGGTGGGGACTTGGGCTACTTCCCCCGCGGCATCCTGATATCCCCCGAGGTGGAAGAAGCCGCGTTCTCCCTTCAGCCGGGGCAATTTAGCGAGGTGATCGCCAGTCCCCTTGGCTTCCATATCGTACAGGTGGTCGAGCGTGACTCCGATCGTGCCGTCAGTCCCGAGAACATGCAGCTATTGCGAGACCAGGCTGTGCAGAAGTGGGTCGAGAGCCTGTGGGCCAATGCCGATGTCGAGCGTTTTGTGGAAGTAGCCCCGTAGAGTGGACGGCGTCTGATATTTGTCCGACTTGTTCGCTAGACTGGGCGCTGGGCTCGGTTCGGCGACCGGTTCCGGTCGCAGGGATGAGCCCGGCCAGGGCTGCGCAAGCTTGTTCTGAGCGCAGTCGAAGGGGGATTCAGCGATGAGCAATACAAGAGCTCGCGTTCTCAACGTTCTTACCATCATTGTGCTCGTGGCCACGCTGTGTATTGCAGGCTTCTATAGCCTTGTCGCCCTTGGCGTCTACGAGGTGTTCCCACCTCCGACGCCCATGGAGGTTGCAGTGCTGCCGACCAGTACCCCTACGCCTCGGTTTACCCCAATTCCCACCTGGACCTCGACACCGCGGCCAACGGCGACGCCACCTCCACCACCCACTAACACGCCCGGCCCAACGCCGACACCCTCGTTGACCTCCACCCTACCGCCAACCCCGACCTTCCCGCCAACAGCCACGACGACGCCCCGTGTCACCCGTTCGGCTCAACCGTTCACCTATGACGTGGAGTTCAAGCCGCCTCAGTATGGAGGCTGCAGTTGGACGGGAGTGGCTGGCGAGGTAAAGGATCTCGATGAAAATCCTCTCCAGGGCTATCTGGTACACGTCTGGGGATCGGGTATCGACGAAGTGCTCGTGGCCGGTTCCAATCAGCGGTTCAACACCATATATGGATCGGAATCCGCCTGGGAGCAGTATTTCGGACCTAATCCCAAACCCATGGAGGTGCACGTCCAGCTTCATGATCCTTTCGGCGAGAATCACCTTCCGGTGTCGGAGGAAGTGGTGATCGACTTCCCGGGCTACTGTGGTGGAGCTCTGGGTTACGTCGTGTTCACGAAGAATCACTAGACAACGTGGTGAGGTAGTCCATGCCAGACAAAAGAGTAGCCACTGGGTCCGAGGGTCTCGACAAGATGCTCAGTGGCGGTTTTCTTCCCAGCTCGATGGTGTTGGTGCGAGGCGCTCCAGGCACGGGCAAGACCTCTCTCGCGCTCCAATTTCTCATCCGAGGAGCGAAGCAGAACGAGACTGGGCTTTTCGTCTCCTTTGAGGAGTTCCCCAAATCGCTCTACCGAGATGCTCGATCGCTGGGGTGGCACCTGAAGGAAGTAGAGGAGCAGGGGTTGCTTCATCTTATGTTCACCTCACCTGAGGTCTTCTTGGCTAGCCTGGAGCCTCCCGACAGCCCCTTAAATCGCTTGATACGACAGGCCGGTATCCGTCGCTTGGTCCTTGACAGTGTCTCCCACTTCGACCGTCTCACCGACGACGCGCAGGAGTTGCGGCGCTTGTACACGCGTGCGGTCAACGGGCTGAGAAGGGAACGGGTCACCGCCCTGATGTTGGGCGAGGAGAGTAGATCCAGCTATTGCCAGGCATTCAAGGGTGGGCTCTCCTTCCTCGTCGATGCCATCATCCTCATGCGCTACGTCGAAATCGACAGCGCGATGCAGCGCGCGATCTTGGTGCTCAAGATGCGCGGATCCGATCACGCCAAGGAGATTCGCCGCTATGTCATAGAGTCGGGGGGAGTGACCGTGTTGGATGCCTTCGCTGGGCGCGAGGGGTTGCTCAGCGGCGCACCACGCGAAGCGCTAAGGTAACGCGAGTTCGGTGGGCAAGCTCTACATCGTCGGCACCCCGATAGGCAACCTGGAGGACATCACACTCCGCGGCCTGCGCATCCTTGAGGAGGCATCCCTCATCGCAGCTGAGGACACCCGCCGCGCCCGGATCCTCACCACTCGGCACGACATCGACACCCCAACCACGAGCTATTTCGAAGGGAACAAGCTCGCCAAGCTGGACACGATCTTTGATGCACTCGATGCTGGTGATGTGGCCTTGATCTCCGAGGCGGGGATGCCGGGCCTTTCGGACCCTGGCTACGAGCTCATCCAGGCCGCTATTGAGCGCGGCCATGACGTCATGCCGGTCCCCGGCCCCACAGCCCCGGTGACAGCCCTTGTCGTCTCTGGGCTTCCCACCGATGCCTTTCTCTTCCTTGGCTACCTGCCGCGGCGTAAGAGCAGGCGGCGCCGGCTGTTGCACAGTGTGGCGCGAGAACCGTACACCATCATCGTCTTCGAGACCCCCCATCGCCTCCTGGACAGCTTGGCCGATGTTGAGGCCGTCTTGGGCGACCGTCCCCTCGCCCTCTGTCGTGAGATGACCAAAGTTCACGAAGAGATCTGGCGCGGCACTGTCTCCGAGGCCCGGGCTGCCTTCGATGATCGTGATCCACGGGGAGAGTTCACGCTCGTGATCGGTGGTCCTGGTGAAGGGCAGCGACGCTGGGATGAGGAGCAGGTTAGGGCCGCCCTACAGGATCTGTTGGCCGAGGGAGTGCGCCGTCCAGACGCCGCCAAACGCGTCGCCGAGCTTTCTGGTTGGGACCGCAGTGTCGTCTACAAGCTGGGCCTCTGATCCCCCATCCCTGTCTATGAAACTGACGCCCGAAGAGAGAGGGATGTTGGAGGGCGACCTTGGGCCTGGAGTGGCCAAGGCTATGGAGATCATCGTCGCCCTGGGGCGTATCTATGATGCTGAGCGTCTGGTTCCGGTCAGCTCGGTGCAGGTGGCGGGCGTCAGCTACCGCAATCTGGGGGAGGCGGGCCTCGAGTTCTTGCGCGAATGGGCTGATCAGGGTGCTCAGGCGCGCGTGCCGGCGACCCTTAACCCGGCCGGTATCGACCTCCGCGCCTGGGAGGCGCTTGGGTTCTCGGAGACGTTCGCCCGTCGGCAGGCGCTCGTCGTCGAGGCCTATGAGCGGCTCGGTGTGCGCCCGACGTGCACCTGTACGCCCTATCTGATCCGTAATCGGCCCCGACTGGGTGAGCACGTGGCGTGGGCCGAATCGTCGGCCGTGAGCTACGCTAACAGCGTGTTGGGAGCTCGCACCAATCGTGAGGGTGGGCCAAGCGCAATGGCTGCTGCCATCGTGGGGCGCACCGCGGCCTACGGCCTTCACTTGGACGCAAACCGTCGTGCTTCGCTGAGGGTCGAGGTGGACTGTCCGCTGAGCACGATCTCCGATTTTGGTGCGTTGGGATACCTCGTCGGGCAAGAGGCGCTGAATCGCATCCCCTACTTTGTAGACAACAAGCCCGGGCTCGCCACGTGCACCACCACGGACCTGAAGGCCCTTGGAGCGGCGATGGCCGCTAGCGGTGCCGTCGCCCTCTATCATGTGGCCGGTATCACGCCCGAGGCCGATCGCCCTGACGTCCTGACCCCGGACCACGAGACGTTCGTCGTCGATGATCTGGCCCCGGCCTACAATGCGCTCAATGCCCAAGCTCGCGAGATCGATCTCGTCTGGTTCGGCTGCCCCCATGCGAGTCTGGCCGAGATCAGGCACGTAGCCCGTTTGTTGGAGAGGCGTCCTCTGACGTCGGCCCTCTGGATCACGACGGCGCGTGATACGCGTGAGCGTGCCGTTCGGGAGGGGTTGGTGGAGGCTATCGAGATCAGCGGGGGGCGCGTGGTGGCCGATATGTGCGTCGTTGTCGCTCCAATGCAGGAGTTGCGCTACCGCACGCTGGCGACGTCGTCAGCCAAGGGAGCCACCTACGTTCCCTCCCATGCTGGTCTCCTGGTGCGCTATGGCACGGTCGAGCGATGCGTCGAGGCCGCTGTGACCGGCGTGTGGCCTAGCTGAATGCTCCGGCGATGATGGCCTTTCGTCGGTGCTAAACGTCCTGTTCTTGGTCTCGGTGCCCCGATGCTTGCCCGCCCGAATGCCTGTGCTATAATCACCACGTCGTCACCAAAAGCAGCCTGTCTGAAAAGAGGCTGCTCTGAGGCCCGTTCCCGGCCTGTTTGCGCGCCCGAGGACGGGTGCACCAGTTCCTTTACTGGATTCAACAGTGAGTCGTGTGATTGTGTCACGTATCGCGCGTTCAACGCGGGCTAGAGCCAACCATGGCTGAACACGGAGAACCCCTTACCGATCGCGAGAGAGAGGTCCTGGAGCTTGTCGCCACTGGTATCACCAACCGGGAGGTGGCCCAGGAGCTCTTCATCAGCATTAACACCGTCAAGGTCCACCTGCGCAATGTCTACACCAAGTTGGGTGCCGACTCGCGTACCGAGGCGACGGTGATCGCCGTTCGCGAAGGATGGATCAGCGTTCGGGAGGACGAGGAAACCTCACCGAGAGCTTCAACTGCCGAGGAGGAAGTCTCCACCGAGCTGCGCCCTCCTGCACCGCCCCTCCCCTGGTCGAAGCGCATAGCGTTGCTTGCTTCGTTGGCGCTTGTTGTCTTCGCCGTCATCGTGACCTGGCCTCGCGCTCAGCCGCGTTCCGGCGAGCAGCCGGATCTGCCGCTGGATCGCCCGCAGAATGCTGCGACCATCTCAAGCCTAGATGCTGAATCGCCATGGCAGGAGAGGGCTCAGATGCCGACCCGGCGTGCACACTTGGCGTTGACCGTGACCAAAGGCCGGCTGCTGGCCATCGGTGGTCAGACGCCGGAGGGCGTCACCGCGGTCGTCGAGGCATATGAGCCCGCGGCCGACGTCTGGTCGCCTCGGCGTGAGAAGCCGACCCCTGTCGCCTATGTAGGCGCTGCGACCATCGGGAGCGATGTCTACGTCCCCGGCGGCTGCAATGCCGAGAGCCAGCCCATAAGCGCGGTTGAGGTCTATGACATCGAGACGGATACCTGGCGTGAGGTCAGCCCTCTACCTGACCCCCTTTGCGCTTACGCTCTGGCCGCCCATGGTGACAGGCTCTATCTCTTCGGTGGGTGGGACGGTGAGCAGTACGTCTCCACCGCGTACACCTACGCCGCCGAGACGGATGATTGGCGTGAGCTGCCGTCTGCGGAGGTGTCCAGAGGTTTCGCCGGGGCCGCACAGCTCGACGACCGGCTCTACGTGGTGGGTGGTTATGACGGCAAAGAAGAACTGACCACCTGCGCGGTCTATGATCCCGCCGCACAAACCTGGAGCACGTGCTCACCACTGGCGGTGGGGCGTGGGGGGCTGGGCCTGGCCGCGGTGGGCGGGCGACTCTACGCCATAGGTGGCGGAGGCTGGTCCAGTTACCTTGGCTTCAATGAGAAGTATAGCCCGAAGGACGACAGCTGGACCGCCGTTGAGACGCCCTTGGTTCGCGAGTGGCGCAATCCGGGCGTGGCCGTGTTTCAGGGTATGGTCTACGCTGTCGGTGGCTGGAGCAGCGACTACTTGAGCCTTAATCAGGCCTACGAAGTGCTTCCCTTCCGTATCTTCATCCCCGTCAGTCAGCAGTAGCCGGCCGCCTCGATTGCTCTGAGCCCTGTCACGTCGGCGGGCTCAGCATGGGCCTTGGGGCGACTGAAGGGTTTACTTACGCGAAACTTGAGCTCCCGTCTGATCAACGGTATAATCCGAAGCCATAGGGCTTGCTATGGGGAAGAAACGTCGAACACGTAAGCAGCAGGGGTCGATGACGCTGCGGCGCAATGGCTTGAGTGCCTTTGAGAGGGGAGATTACGCCAAGGCCATTGAGGTGTGGGAGCGCGTGCGGCAGCGGGCACCCCGTATACTTCCTCCATCGGCTCTGGCCGAGGCCTACTTTCGCCGCGGCATTCTTCGTCTGTATAAGACAGGGAAGCACCGGGCAGGCTTGAGCGACCTGAATCAGGCGGCAGAACTGCAGCCGGACGACCCTCGCTGCGTCTATCATCTTGGTCTTGTCACCCACTCTCAAGGCTATCTCGACGAGGCTATCCGTCACTACCGGACTGTGCGCCAGAAAGGTGGCAAGCTTGCCCGGCGGGCGGCCTACCCACTGGCGCTGGCCTTGCTCCAGCGAGGCGAAGATCCGGCCCAGACCCCGGTATGGGATGCGCTCAATGACGAAGAGCGGTTGATGCTCGGCGAGGTGGACGCCTTCAGGCGTCGCCCCTATACCCTCCCCGATGACGCACCTTTGCTGTGGCGGGGCATCGCGGCTCTGGACGCTGACGATGAGGAACGCGCCAGGGCGGCCTTCGAGAGCGTCGTGGAGAGAGCGGTCAATCCCGTCCAGTGTCAGATCGCTCATTACTACCAAGGCGTTCTGGCGGCGCGACATGAGGATTGGGAAGGGGCCCTGCGCGCTTGGAATGCGGCCAGGGCAGCCGGGCTGGCGATGGAGCGCCTGGAGGAGAACCTCCAGGAAGGCTACCATCGGCTGGCGGAAGAGCGCCTGGAGGATGGAGACGTGGAGGGCGCTTGCCTTGCCGGGGAGGAAGCGCTCCGTCACGGCCCGAGCTACCCCAGCCTGGAGGCGCTCGTTTCCCAAGCTCACCAGCGTTTGGCCCATCAGGAGGTGTCTGAAGGCCACTGGGCGGAGGCTCGCAAGCATTGGGAGGCCGCCGACGCGGTGGAGGGTGGGAGCTTCCGACTGGCTTACAACCTGGCTCTGGCCCACGAGTGGTCCGAGGACTTCCTCGCCGCTGGCGAGAGGTGGCGCGAGGCCTTGCGCCGTCGCCCCCACAGCGACGACCATCCCGACGCTCTCACGGACGAGCAGGTGGCCCGGCTGTGGCAGCGTGCCGCGAGGGCTTACACCAAGGCCGGTGAGTACGACGAGGCGGTCCAGGTCTATCGGAACGCCGTCAAGTGGAACCCCGATCGGTTGGATGCGCGGCTGGCCCTCTCCGAAGCGCTGCTGCTCAATGATCAGGCACAGGCTGCGGAGAATGAGCTGATGCGTGTTCTGGATCGCGATCCTGACAACATCCCTGCTCTGCTCCGCTTGGGCGAGGTCGCTTATGCCAGCGGGCCTTGGTGGAGGAGAAACCCCGCCTACTATTGGAAGCGTGTTTTGACGCTTGACCCAGATAACGCGATCGCTCGGCAGATGTTGGTCGACTTCTACCAGGATCGAGCGGAGAACACGCTTCGCTGGGGGAACTACGTCCGGGCAATCGACATGTATCACGCAGCGCTGAGCTATTGGCCTGGGAACGCGCGCGTCCTGGCAGCGCTAGGTGCCCTCTACGTGAGGCTGAGGATGTACGATGAGGCACAACCTCACATAGAACAGGCACTGGAGAACACGTCCGACGACTTGATGGTGTATGACGAAATCATTCGTGCTTGGTTTGACGTCGGCGAGCCCGATGAGGCCTGGCGCGTGATGAGGCAGGCGGAGGCGGCGGTTGAGACCATCCCGTACGAATTCTACGTCTCACAGGCGTCCTACTGTATCGATTACGTCGACGACGTGGTGCTCCCCTGGCTGGAGCGCGCTGAGGAGAAAGCGCCGCCTGGGGCACCGGTCCTCGTCATGATCGGTGAGATGGCATTGATGAACGATGCCTTTGATCTCGCACGCGAGTACCTGAGGCGGGCGATAGAGTCCGGTCAGCAGCCTGGACAAGCTCATCTCATGCTGGGCCTGATCGCCGTCAGGGAGGGAAGAACCGCGAGGGCTGAGATGCATTGGAGCGATGCGCTGGCGATCGCCCGACGGAACAATGACCAAGAGTTGCTGGAGCGTGTGGAAGAGGCCCGTTTCATCCTTCACACGCCGCCGGGTATGCTGGATCACCTGGAGGGGATGGGACCGGGGCCTTTCGTCGAGGGTTCGTTCCCCGACTTCTTCGATGACGAACTTGATGAATGGTGATGACGATGTCTGAAATTGACGCGAAACGCGAGACAGGAAGCCCTCAAAGTCGGCGGCCCAACCTGACCAGCAGTGATCCCTACGCGGTGCTGGGGTTGACACGTCGTGCCTCCTCGCGTCAGATCAAACGGGCCTACTTCGCCTTGGTGCGCGAACACTCGCCAGAGGAGCATCCGGAAGCCTTCAAGCTCATCCGCGCGGCCTACGAGAAACTGCGGAAGGCCGACGTCAAGGAAGAGACGGATCTTTTTCTATTCCAACCACCCTACCCCTGGGAGCCACGGGGACGACGCGGCAGCATTGATCTCGACGTGCACACTGAGGATGTCTGGATGCTGCTGCGGAACCACGGTGATCTGGGACGAACGAATTTTCGAGAGGATTACAGACCCGTTCAGTTATGAGCAATCGTCGCCAGGTCTGGGAGACGCTGGCTAACCTGCTGGCGCAGGTGGAGGCCGGCATAGAAGCACCTTCCGCTTCGGGGCTGGATGGAGCAGCCGTTGAGAAGCTGGAGGAAGAGATCCGCAAGCTGGGCAAGGCGCAGTTCAAGGCCAACGTGCTGACCGAGAGTCAGAGCGCCCACTGGGAGGACGTGCTGACTACCGTGCAGGCCAAGGAGAGGCAGCGCGAGCAACTCTTGGAGACGGTGGTCGCCGAGCGCGTGGCTGCAGCTCGACGCGAGCTGTTAGAGGCCATCTTGCCCGCTGTCGACGGGGTGGATAAGGCCATAGCCAGCGGACGGCGCTACCTGCGGGTGCGCGACCAGGCCGCCGAAAAGCCCGATCTGACCCAGGAACAAGCCATGCTTGTCTCGCCGGCTGACCGCGCCATGCTGAACGGTTGGCTGGACGGCCTGCGGTTGGTGCGCGAACGGCTCTTGGCTATCCTGGAGGCTGGAGGGGTGACACCCATCCCGACGGTGGGGCACCGGTTCGATCCCTACCTTCACATTGCTGTCGACACGACGTCGGAGGGCGACGTGCCCCCCGGCACCATCGTGAAGGAGGAAAGACGAGGCTATCAGACCCCCGATGGCGTGCTGCGCTACGCTGAGGTGACGGTCTACCGGTCGGAATCAGATGGGGATCATGGAGAAACAGGCGCGATGTAAGCTCGGGGAGACTAGAGACCAATATGGACAGAATTGTCGGTATCGACTTAGGCACGACGAACTCCGGCGTTGCCGTGGTAAGAAACGGGGTTCCTCAGATGCTTCCCCATGGGGATGAGCGTATCATCCCCTCCGTGGTGGGCCATTCCCCCCAGGGCCAATGGCTGGTTGGCACGCCCGCCCGCAATCAGTACGTGTTGCACCCAGACGAGACCGTCCGCTCCATCAAGCGGAGGATGGGGACCGACTTCCAGGTCACGTTGGGCGAGCGAACCTTCAGACCCCAGGAAATCTCGGCCTTCATTCTGCGCGAGTTGAAAGGCATCGCTGAGCGGAACCTGGGGGCGGAGGTCTTGGACGCAGTCGTCACCGTGCCGGCCTACTTCTCCGACGCAGCCCGCCAGGCGACCCGGGAGGCCGGTCAAATTGCCGGTTTCAACGTGCGTCGGATCATCAACGAGCCCACGGCGGCGGCTCTGGCTTATGGCCTGAATATGGTCGAGGATCAGGTGGTCCTGGTCTACGACCTGGGCGGCGGGACATTTGATGCCTCTTTGGTCGAGCTGATGGGGGGCATCGTCGAAGTGCGAGCCAGCCACGGCAATACACACCTGGGAGGTGACGACTTCGACCGCCGATTGGCCGAGATCGTCAGTGCCCAATTCGAGAGGGAGCATGCCATCGACCTTGGTGAGGATCGTCGAGCGTGGGCGCGGCTGATCCGCGCGGCCGAGGAGGCCAAGATTGAGCTCTCCTCTCACCCTTTCGTGTGGATCAAGGAAGAGTACATCGCAGAAAAACGAGGCATCCCGCTTCACGTCGAATATGAGGTTAGCCGCCGGCAGTTTGTGGAGGCGATCTCTGACCTGCTGGAGCAGACGTTGGTCTCCGTCGATCGGGTGCTGAACGACGCGGAGATGTCGGCGGACGATGTCGATCAGGTGCTCCTCGTCGGAGGATCCACCCGCATCCCGGCGGTATGGGATATGGTGGCCGGCTATTTGAACGTCGAGCCCCACATGTCGATCAACCCCGAGGAGGTCGTGGCGCTAGGGGCTGGCGTACAGGCGGGTATCATCGCTGGCAAGCCGATAGACGCCATTCTTGTGGATGTGACGCCCTACTCCCTGGGCATCGAAGTGGCGGAGATCCGTATGCGCCGTGTGGTGTCGGACCGCTACAATGTGCTCGTGCGGCGCAACACCACCATCCCGGTGACCAAGGAAGAGGTCTATTCCACGCTCCATCCTGACCAGGACACCGTCGAGATCAAGGTCTACCAGGGGGAGAGCCCGGTGGCGTCGCAGAATACCTTGTTGGGCAAGTTCACGATCACCGATCTGGAGCCGGAGCGCCCCGGCGAATTGGCTACCGTCACCGTCCAATTTGACTTCGGCGTAGATGGGATCCTCAAAGTGACGGCGCGGGACCGCTGTACGGGCCAGGAGAGGGAGATCACGGTGGACGCACCTCTGGCTCGATTGAGCGAAACTGAGATCTTGAAAGCACAGTGGCAGGTGACCGACGCATTGGCGGTCCCAGGAGAGATAGCTACCCTTTCCCCAGATGCGGTGGCTTTGGTCGAGCGGGCGGAGCAGCTCTTGGAGGACAACGGCCTGGACCCAAACGATTGGGAGGATCTGAGCGTGTTACTCGCCGATATTCGCGAAGCGCAGGAGGTCGGCGACGCGCGCGAGCTGATGAAGCTCCAGGAAGCGCTGTTGGATATGCTGTTTGACTTAGAGAAAATGTGAAAAGAGGAGTCTTCTAATGGTCGAGACGATTCGCATCGAGGATATCGCACGCTACGAAGGCCAGGAGGTCACCCTCAAGGGGTGGATCTACAACCACACCGACACGGGCAAGCTCATCTTCCTTTGGGTTCGGGATGGCACGGGCTTCGCCCAGTGCGTGGTCTTTCACAAGAACGTCGCTCCCGAGTTGTTCGAGGCCGCGCAGGCCTTGACCTATGAGTCGTCCGTCGTCGTCACCGGCACGGTGCGCCAGGACGACCGAGCCCCCGGCATCCCCGGCGGTTATGAGCTGGGGGTCAGTGACCTGGAGATCCTTCAGGTCGCCGAGGAGTACCCAATTCAGCCCAAGGAGCACGGTGTCGACTTCCTGATGCAGAACCGGCACCTGTGGATCCGTTCCCAGCGTCAGTGGGCTGTGCTGCGCGTCCGTGCCACCGTCATTCGAGCGATTCGGGACTGGCTGGATGACAACGGCTTTGTCAACATGGACACGCCGATTCTCACCCCTGCAGCCTGCGAGGGGACCACGACCCTTTTCGAGACCGACTACTTCGGTGACCATGCCTATCTCGCCCAGTCAGGCCAGCTCTACAACGAGGCCGACATCTATGCTTTCGGTCGCGTCTATTGCTTCGGTCCCACCTTCCGCGCCGAGAAGTCAAAGACCCGCCGTCACCTGACCGAGTTCTGGATGGTCGAGCCGGAGGCTGCCTTCTGCGATATGGACCAGCTGATGGAGATCGAGGAGCAATTCGTCTCTCATATCGTGCAAACGTGCTTGGAGGAGCGCGCCGAGGAGCTGGAGATCTTGGAGCGGGACACTGGCCGTCTGGAGAGGGTGACGCCCCCCTTCCCCCGCATCTCCTACGACGACGCGTTGGCGATGCTCGCCGAGATTCGGGAGGAGACCGACGACGAGGAGCTCAAGGAGCTTCTCCAGATCGAGTGGGGCGATGACTTCGGCTCCCCCCACGAGACGGAGCTGACGGAGCGGTTCGAGAAGCCGGTTTTCGTCTACGGCTATCCCACCGAGGCGAAGGCTTTCTATATGGAGCCTTGGCCGGGGCGCCCCGAGGTGTCCAAGAGCGTCGACCTGCTGGCCCCGGAGGGGTATGGAGAGATCACCGGTGGCTCGGAGCGGATCTCGGACCTCGACCTTCTGCTCCAGCGCCTCGACGAATGGGGCCTGCCGCGTGAGGCCTTCGAGTGGTACGTCGATCTGCGGCGATACGGTTCGGTCCCGCACTCCGGCTTTGGATTGGGGGTCGAGCGCACTGTGACCTGGGTCTGTGGCATCGACCACCTGCGGGAGACGATCGCCTTCCCCCGTATGCTCACGCGCGTCTACCCCTAGCGCCGCCGACCTAATTGCGACTGACTTGCAATACGAGAGGAACGTAGTATAATCTTAATGACCGATTAGCACTACAACCGCACTTGCCAAAGGATCAGACTTCCGAAGTCTTGCGGTCCATGCCCAACGCGGTATAGGGGCACTCAAAGAACGATTCCTGGCCTGTCTAGCATTATCGTGCAGACTTCGGAAGTCTCTTGGCGGGAAATGAGGTTGTAGTACTCGGATGCTCACTTGACAATTAGTCTCTCGGGGGAGCCTGGGGAGCCGGGCTGAGAGGGTGCTCTGGTTGTCGTCGCGACGTTGATCAACCACCAGCACCGACCCTCAAGACCTGATCTGGGTAATGCCAGCGGAGGGAGGTTGTTGTGGCGTTTGAGGAAGCCGCCCCGCTGGCCGGGGCGGCTTTTTGCTATGTGCGCGAGAGATAGCGGGGTAGGGGGTATGATGCGAGCCGTGATATTCGCCAATGGAACGTTCAGCGACCCTCAGCAGGCGCGAGATCTGCTGCGCGCTGATGACGTGGTCATCGCCGTCGACGGTGGGACCCGTCACGCTTGGGAAATCGGCGTTGACCCTCAGCTCGTCATTGGAGACCTGGACTCACTGACCCCGGAAGAGCGGGAGCGCCTGAGGGCGGGAGGTGCGCGGGTCAGCAGCCACTCACCGCACAAAGACAGGACCGACCTGGAGTTGGCCCTGCTTCATGCAGCATCGGAAGGGGCCGACGAGATCGTCATCTTGGCCGCCCTGGGCGGTCGGCTAGATCAGACCATCGCCAACCTCCTTCTACTCACGCTGCCTGAGCTGATCGATCGTGACGTTCGCATCGTACAAGGAGCGGAGAGCACCTTTGTGATCCGCGATGAGTCATTCATTGCGGGCCACCCTGGTGACACAGTCTCCTTGATACCGCTAGGCGGCGATGCCGTTGGCGTTACCGCCAAGGGGTTGGAATGGCCCCTCGACGACGAGACGCTTCGCTTCGGGCCGGCGCGGGGGGTGAGCAACGTGCTGAGGGCGAAGCAGGCCTCCGTGCGCGTGCGGCGGGGTCTGCTTCTTTGTGTCGTGACGCATGCGGGGGTGAGTATGGAGCGCCGTCGTCTCGACATGATGGAGCGCCGTCGTCTCGACGGCTTTCCCCAGAGTGAGTGATGAGGAGGTACCGATGAGATCCGTAACCGTGCTTGGGCTGGTTGGCCTGCTGATCCTGGCGGCCTGCAGCCCACCACATGCACCTACCGAGGCGCCCACGGCTGTGGAATCAGCCGCGACGTCGCCACCGGCGGCGCGCAAGCTGCGTCTGATGACGCACGACAGCTTCGATATCAGCGAGGACGTGCTCAACACCTTCGAGGATGAGCACAACGCCGAGGTCGAGATTCTCAAGGCCGGCGACGCCGGCGTCGTCCTGAATCAGGCTATCCTGAGCAAGGACAACCCCTTGGCCGATGTGCTCTATGGCGTCGACAACACCCTGCTCAGTCGGGCCCTGGACGCCGGCATCTTCGAGCCATACCCGTCGGCGATGTTGGACGAGATCCCGGATCGCTTCGAGCTGGATGACCGGCACCGGGCTCTGCCCGTCGACTATGGCGATGTCTGCCTCAACTACGAGAAGGCCTGGTTTGAGTCTGAGGGGTTGGAGCCCCCCTCCGGCCTTGAGGATCTGACGAGGCCCGACTACGAGAGCCTGACCGTGGTGGAGAACCCGGCCACCTCATCCCCTGGACTGGCCTTCATGCTCGCCACCATCGACCATTTCGGTGAGGCGGGGGACATGACCTGGCTTGACTACTGGGCCGATCTGCGGGATAATGATGTCTTGGTGACCGAGGGATGGAGCGAGGCCTACTACGAGCAGTTCACCTACGGCTCCGGCGGCAGCGGTGACCGACCCATCGTCGTAAGCTACGCCAGCAGCCCCCCGGTCGAGGTCCATTTCTCCGAGGAGCCCTTCGAGGAGGCGCCCACCGGGGTCGTCGTGGGAAACGGCAGCTGCTTCCGCCAGATCGAGTTCGCGGGCGTTCTGAAGAACGCTAAGAATACCGACTTGGCCCGAGAGTGGATTGACTTCATGCTGGGCACAACCTTTCAGGAGGACATCCCCCTCCATATGTTCGTCTTCCCGGTCAATGAGAACGCTAAGCTGCCCGACGTCTTCGCCGAGTTTGCCATCGTTCCGGAGAACCCGGCAAGCGTCGACTACACGGCCATCGAGACGAATCGTGAGGCCTGGATCGACGACTGGACCGAGACGGCGCTTCGCTAGGAGATCGACCAGATGGGTAGATGGTTGACCAGGGGCTGGGCGAGTGATACACGCTTGTCCAAATTCATCCATCTACTCATCTACGCTCTTCTTCTCTCCTTTCTCGTCCTCTTCTACTTCTATCCGCTTACCTCTATCATCACGCTCTCCTTTGCCCCGGAGGGGAGTATCAGCCTGGAGACGCTGTCGAAGCTCTTTCGCCAAGCTGGGGGACCAGCCGCTGGGGGGCTGGTCCCCCGCCACCTGCAGACGCTCTGGTTCACGATCTGGCAGGCCACGCTCTCCACGATCTTGACCGTGGCGCTGGCGCTGCCCGGCTGCTATATCTTCGCGCGCTATGATTTCCCCGGCAAGTCCTTCCTTCGAGCGCTGACCACCGTTCCCTTTGTGCTGCCCACGATGGTGGTCTCGCTCGCCTTCACCGCCCTTCTCGGTCCTCACGGCCTCTTCAATCTGGCCCTGATGCGTCTCCTGAGCCTCGACAGGCCGCCGCTCGACCTTCAACACACGCTGTTCATCATCCTTCTGGCGCACGTCTTCTACAACTACACCCTGGTGCTGCGCATCGTGGGGACGTACTGGTCCAATCTGAGTCCGGAGTTGGAGGAAGCCGCGCGCATGCTCGGCAGCAGCCGCTGGCGCGCCCTCTGGGAAGTGACGCTCCCTCTGCTGGTGCCCTCGATCGCCGCAGCTGCTGTCCTCGTTTTCATCTTCGATTTTACCAGCTTCGGCGTCATTCTCGTGCTCGGAGGCGCTCGCTTCGCCACACTGGAGGTCGCCATCTTTCGTCAAACGGTGCACTACCTCAACCTTCCTCTGGCGGCGTTGCTCTCGGTAATCCAGATTCTCTTCACCTTCAGCCTGATGGCTGCTTACACTCGGCTCCAGGCGACCATGAGCCTCCCGGTGGATCTCCGATCCCGGCGGGCGACCCAGCGGCGTCCCCGCGGCCGGCGCGAATGGACCTTCGTCGTCTGCAATCTCACGCTGATGGTCGTGCTCCTCATCACACCACTGGCGGCCCTGATCGCGCGTTCGCTGACCCTGGGGGGAGGGCCCCCGCTTACGTTCTATCGCGAGTTGTTCCGCAACCCCCGAGGTTCCGTCTTCTACGTCCCCCCCGTGGCGGCTGTGCGAAACTCCGTGACCTTCGCCCTGGCGGCCGTGGCCCTCTCGGTCACGCTCGGCGTGATGGCCGCGTCGGTACTGGACAACCGGGATTCCGCTCACAGCTCCCATCCCTGGGCGCGTTGGCCGCAACGCCTGCTCGACCCCATTCTGATGCTGCCGCTGGGCACCTCGGCGGTCACCCTCGGGCTGGGATACATCGTGGCTCTCGACCAGCCTCCCCTCAATCTGCGCACCTCACCGCTGCTGGTCGTCCTGGCGCACACCCTGGTCGCTTTGCCCTTCGTCGTGCGCAGCGCTCTCCCGGCCTTGCGCTCCATACAGCCCCAACTGCGCGAGGCCGCAGCCATGATGGGCGCATCGCCGTGGCGCGTCTGGCGCGAGGTGGACCTGCCCATCGTCTCCCGGGCCGTGCTGGTCGGTGCCGTATTCGCCTTCACCGTCTCCATGGGCGAGTTCGGGGCCACCAGCCTGATCGCCCGGCCGGAGCGGCCGACCATGCCCGTGGCCATCTACCGCTTTCTGGGCCGTCCCGGCACCGTCAACTACGGCCAGGCTCTCGCTATGTCGACTCTCCTCATGCTTGTTTGCATCGCGGGTTTCATACTCATTGAGCGCTTCCGCGTGGGCGATGCGGGGGAGTTCTGATGAGGGCTGTGGCGGGGCGCGGTCCGGCATGACCATCCTTGAGCTCCACGACCTCAACAAGTCCTACCCCGACGGCTGGACCCTGACAGACGTCAGCTTCACCGTCGAGGACGGGGAGATCCTCGGCCTCCTTGGCCCCTCTGGCTGTGGCAAGACGACCCTCTTGCGCCTCATCGCCGGCCTGGAGATGGTGGACAGCGGTCGAGTGCTGGTCGACGGAGAGGACGTGACCGACGTGGCGCCCCATCGCCGTGGTTTCGGCCTCATGTTCCAGGAATACGCCCTATTCCCTCACAAGGACGTCTTCGGCAACGTGGCCTTCGGTCTTCGTATGGAGGGGCTCGGCGGTGGGGAGATCGCCCGGCGCGTCAATGAGGCGCTGGCGCTGGTCGGGCTCGAGGGATTCGGGCACCGCGACGTGAGCCAGCTCTCGGGCGGGGAACGACAGCGGGTGGCGCTGGCGCGTAGCCTGGCCCCCCAGCCGCGCTTGCTGATGCTCGACGAGCCGCTCGGCGCCCTCGACCGCGCCCTGCGCGAGCGATTGATGGATGAGCTGCCTCAGATTCTCCATCGAGCCGGCGTGACCGTCATCACCGTCACCCACGATCAGGAGGAGGCCTTCGCCATCGCCGACCGTGTGGTGCTGCTGCGAGCCGGCGAGGTGGTCCAGATCGGACCCCCCCACGAGCTCTATCGGCGGCCCGGCTCGACGTGGATTGCCCGTTTTCTGGGGCTCACGAACCTGCTCGATGCGCAGGTTGTCGCCCCGGGGCGCGTTCAGACATCCATCGGCGCTTTGGAGGTGGAGAGCTCCGGGGTCGATGATTGGCCCGTCGGCTCCCACGCCCAGCTTCTCGTCAGGCCCGAAGCGGCGCGTCTCGTGTACGAGAGGGCTGGCGAGGGCGATACTGGGCCCAATCGAGTCGACTTGGAGGTCGTCGGCTGCTCATTCCGCGGTATCTACTGCCAGCTCGATGGACGTCACGAGAGCGGGGTCGAGTTGACGCTCGTTCTCTCCGCCAGCGTGGCTGGTCCCCCAGCCGATCTCCCTGCTGAGGGCGAGACGATTGCCGTCTCTCTGAACCCTCAGGCGTTGACGCTGCTCGGCGATAGCCTCTAGTTGTCGTCGCCCCTCGTCAGGCCCCAGAAGCCCCCGTAGTAAGGGCGGCGTTCCGCCTCGGCGGTTCCGCCCCCCGTCCCCGGGCCGCTTAAGGCCGAAGTCAGTCCTTCCTCCCCGCGTCCAACGGCCGCCACGACATCGGCGGCACCACAGCCTCGGCGGCATAGGGGCCGGCGGCTAGATTGTCCCAATACCCATGCTGCTCCAGCACCCCGGCCGAGAAGATGGCGTGCCCCGCTGCTCCCAGCTCCCGGGCGATGGCGATGCGCTCGGCGACACCCGCAAAATCCAGATGCTCGGCGCTGATGCCGGGGAACACGTGGTGACCGCCGTCGTGGGCCAGGAAGTCCGACGCGACCAACGAGAACTGCTCGGGCGTCAGCGCCTCCGGGTCGGAGCTGAACATCCCTGTGTAGAGCATAGGCATGATGGCGTCGATGATCCCGCTTTCCACCCACCCCTGCGAATCCTGGTAGTAATCGCTGTAACCCGCTGGGTAGTCCCACCCCCATAGATCCTGGTAGATCGGCCACACCGCCGCCGACAGCCTGAGATCGGAGTGGGGGAGGATCGCCTCCGCATAGACCCGGTTGACCAGCCCCGTGACCTGCTGGCGCTGCCATTCGGCGCGGGTGAGATCGTCGTCCTCGGCTCGCGCCGCGTCGTACCCTGCGTTGCTGAACGGATCGTAGGAGTACTCCGGCCTGAAATAACGCACCAGGTCGAGATGAACGCCGTCTACATCGTAGCGGTTGACGATATCGTCTGTGACGGACACGACCCGGTCGACCACATCTGTGAGTGCTGGCGTTGCCCAGACATAGCCTGATCCATCGAGTAGCATCGGCGTGTCGGATATGTTCGTGCTTCGCCAACCATCCCAGCCGTGATCGTGCGACAGCGTCCAGAAGAAGTGTTCGATATCGATATCCTCGGGCGGTGCCGTATCCCCCGACCAGACCGGATAGACGTTAAGGTAGGCGTGTAGCTCCAGGCCGCGGGCGTGGGCGGCCTCAATCGCCGTCTGGAGCGGATCCCAGCCTGGATCCTCTCCGAGCGTGCCGCCGCTGAGCCGGGCGGCCCACGGTTCCAGCCCTGGCGTGTAGAAGGCGTCTGCAGTGCCGCGCACTTGGAAAAGGACCATGTTGAAGCCGGCGTCGGCGGCGTGCTCCATCAGCGTCCGGACGTCTGTGATGGTGCTGTAGCTCCAGCGCGTCACCCACACGGCGCGCGCCTCGTTCATCTGGCTCTGGCTGCGCACCAGCGGCAGGAACACCTGCTGGTCAACTGTCGTGGTGACGGGGCTCTGGGCGGAGTACTGGGCCGCTGCCGTGGGTCTCCAGGTGCAGGTGGCTGGAAGCACTGATCTCCATGCTCGAGAGGGATGGCCAGATCCCGTTGCGGTGCGTGCGGATGGATCCACTGGAGGCGCGGATGGCCGTGCAAAAGGGAGGTGAATGCAGGACTCAAGGAGCACCACGTCGACGAGCGTCAGGCTGGCTATCCCCAGAGTCAGCGCGAGGAGGAAGTGACCCACTGTCTTTCTCTTCAGCCTTCCTCCTCCCTGTGAAAGATGGGATCCGCGTGGTCCAGCAGCGCCTTGATCCGTCCGGTCGGCGTGTCCTTGATCTCCAGGAACTTCCTCAGCAGCTCGCGGTCGGTCATCTCCTCCGGTGTCTGATCGCCCAGGCGCACGCGCGCCTTCCGCTCCACCTCGCGGTTGATGCTGCCGATGGCGGCGGCCTCGGACAGCAGGCCGCGCACGTCGTGGTCGCGCAGTGCCGGCTCCTGGTCGGCCCGCAGCTGCAGGATCAGCCGCACCACGGCGTTCTCCAGGTCGTGCTCGGAGATCGTCCGCTCGAGCGCGGCGAGCGGCTCGTCGTCCTCGCGTACGTCGGCGCGTATGGTGACGAAGGGCCGGGCGTCTACCTCGACGAACGTCCACGTCGTCTCTCCTCCCGCCAGCTCGACCCAGCAGAACCCCTTTGGGTCGCCCTCCTCGCCGAAGTCGATGCGCTCCAGGCTGCCCGCGTACACAATCGGCGGCT
This sequence comes from uncultured Anaerolineales bacterium, assembly GCA_964421785.1. Taxonomy (GTDB): domain Bacteria; phylum Chloroflexota; class Anaerolineae; order B4-G1; family B4-G1; genus SKLM01. Next base: position 2,876 of record CAYQZG010000038.1, on the reverse strand, counting down.
GATTCTCTCCGTTCAGGCTCTGGTGCTTGTGAATGTGCCCGAGCGCCACGTAGTCCCAGGCCGGGTCATCCAGAGCCGACTTGGCGATCACAGCGTCTCGGCCGATCATCACGTTTCGCTCCGAGCCGTACGTCGCGTTGGAGACGCTGAGGTGAGCCGTCAGCACCGCCGGGATATCGGGGTTCAAGCTCTGTTTCAGCCCCTCAACGGTGCTGGTGACGATCCGCTGCAGCGCCTTGTCCAGCTCCTCGATGGAAAGCCCTCGGTACTCGTCGTCGACCAGCAACCTCTGACGAATCGGATAGGGCACCGTGGCGACCTGCACGGGCCCGCTCGGCGTCTCAATGACGTGTACCTCATAATCTCGACCTACGATGACGTTGGGCACGTCCAGGGTGCTGAAGATGTCTACCGTGGTGGCTTTCTGCGTCATCGTCGGCAAGTCGTGGTTGCCCACCAGCAGGACGACCGGCACCCCGGCGTCGGCCAATCGCTTCACCCGCCTGGCGAAGGCGCGTTGGTAGGTCGGATTGGGGCTGCGTCGTTTGTAGGCATCCCCGGCGAAGATCACCAGGTCGGCCTCGCGCTCCAGACCGTAGTCGATCAGCTCATCGAAGCGGCGCAGGAAATCGAGCACCCGGGCGTTGACGCCGCTGCTCGGGTCGACCTTCCCGTAGTTCTCCATACCGATATGAATGTCGGCGAAATGAAGCAAGCGAATCGTGTCCATCGTTCTCTCTCTCGTCATCCAATTGCCTTCAGCGAGAACGTCATAGGAATGGAGCCGTCCGATTCCCGCAAGCGCCACCAGCCCT
>CAYQZG010000038.1:0-1961 GCA_964421785.1 uncultured Anaerolineales bacterium | reverse complement strand
GTCCGATTCCCGCAAGCGCCACCAGCCCTCCTCATCCTGCACCAGGAAGGGAAACATCTGGTAGCAGGCGTAGGGGAACTCGTGCAGGAAATCGATCCGCAGCCCCGCCGAGATCAGCGCATTGACGATCTCCCCTAAGCTGTGCGACCACTCGTACGTCACGTTGTGGGTGCACTCGGCCGCTGAGGCGTACGAGCCTTCGCACTCGAACCGCAGCGGCTCCGGGTCGTGGAAGTAGGGGTAGTGGACCTGGAGATCCTCGGCATCCGCCTCGTCGTAGAAGACCATGGCGAAAGGGTGAATCTCCGCGATATAGAAGATGCCGCCGGGCTTGAGGAAGTGGGCGATCACCTCCGCCCAGCGCGTCAGGTCGGGCAGCCAGGTCAGCACGCCATAGGAGGTATACACGATCTCGAACTGCCCGGTGAGCACGTCTGGAAGATCGTAGACGTTCGAGTGGATGAAAGTGGCCTCGATCTCCAACTCGCTGCTCAGCGAACGCGCCATAGCGACACCATCCCCGGAAAAATCGACCCCCGTCACCTGGGCACCAAGCCTGGCCCAGGAGAGCGTGTCCAGCCCGAAGTGGCACTGCAGGTGCAGCATGGATCGCCCCTCTACGTCCCCCAGCTCCCGTCGCTCCAGCGGCATCAGCGTCAGACGTCCCTCCTTGAAGCTTTGTACGTCGTAGAAGGACGAATCAGCGTGGGCCGGCACCCGCTCATTCCACCAGGCTCGATTCACATCCAGGTGGTCGTTCATCTCCTCTCGTCTCATACGTCTCACTCCTGGGCGGGAAGTCGATTGAGGGTGGTCGGCAGATCGGCGAGATCATCGAGAACCCGGCCTTGCGGGTGGGCATCGACGGCCTGCGCGCACCAGGTGGGCGTGTAGGAGGTCCGTACCAGGACGAACGTTTGACCCATCATCAGGGGCAGCGCGCCTGGCAGCGAAAACGTGTCGGCCACGACGACCACCTGGGGATCCTCCTCAAGCGCCTCCATCAGCGCGCGATGGTAGACGGGGCGGCGCAGGTCCACGTGCCGCGTCTCGGATACGGGCCAGACCTGGATCTCACCTAGCTCTGGATGGTGGAACTGTCTGGTCCAGCTCGGGTCCATCTCGTACTGCCGAGTGTCACCAAGCACGGCGACCCTATCCTTCAGATCCAGTGTTGCCACGTGGGCCTGAACCTTGTCGTCGAGCGAATTGGTGAGGATGACGGGATCGCGTTCTGGATGGTGTGCCAGTGCTGCCAGCACGTCGCGGGCGGCCGGGCGGAAGACCGCTGGCAGCTCGGCGGTGTGACGGTGGAAGAGCTCGTTGGTGCAGTCGACCACCGGGTCGTACTCGGCCTGGGGAAACGCTGCCGTCACCGCTCGATGGTACGCGTCATTCTCGCGCAGCATCGTCTGCAGGGTCGTTGTATTGAAGATGAAGGCCCCCTCGTCGCAGTAGGAGGCGATCAGGCCGTTGACCTCCCACCAGTAGCGGTGCGGCGCCTCTAGCAGGCGCTCCTGCGTGGCGTCGTACGTCCGGACTAGCTCCTCGCGCGGCGCGTGCAGCACCTCATTCGCCAGCGTGCTCATGGACTTCTCCGCGAGGGCCCTGACCTGCCGTTCCTCGGCGGTCAGCGTGCCGTCAAAATCGATGATGACCTTCACTAGTGACCTTCAATCGTGGTGCCTTCACCCACATCTTCTGCCCCACGACCTCAAAGAAGGTCGCTTAAGGAGCGCTGGAGCGCCGTCGTCCCGACGGCAAGGAGCCTGAATGTAGGACACGTCTTCCATTCTGTCCGCCAGTCTTTCGTCAGCCGTGATGAAAACGGCGCCACTCCCCTCGGCCAGCGCCACGAAAGCGGCGTCGTACACAGCGACGTCGTAATCATAGGCCAAGATAACCGCGCGTTGGAGGGGCGCCATGGAGAGGGGAATGATCTCCAGGCGCACATCTAGGAG
>CAYQZG010000037.1:0-29634 GCA_964421785.1 uncultured Anaerolineales bacterium | reverse complement strand
CTACACATGATAACCTCACACACCTGCTTTTGTCCAGCCAGGGCCAGAACGCCCCAGGAGCACTTGTTTCAGACCTGTCGGGTTTCTGTGCAGCGTATCAACCGACTCAAAACGGCTTCCGCGGGATCACAATGACGTGCTGCAAGATGTCAGCCAAAACCCGACAGGTCTCAGACGCCAAAATCCTTGCTCCTGCAGAACGCCCCTGAGGACGAGATGGCTCTGAGCTCACATAGGATACCCCGCATGGTGATCGCCGGTGGGAGCGGCTTCCTGGGGGGATGGGTCGTTCGGTTGGCCCGGGGCCGGAGGGCCGGCCATGTGTGGGACGTAACCGCCACGTATCTGAGCCACCCCATGGAAGAGCCCGGCGTCGACTGGCGGCAGCTGGACGTGCGAGATCAAGCGGCGGTTGCGGCACTGATCGGGGACGTGCGCCCCGGCGTGGTGATCCACACGGCCGCGCTCAACCCGGGTCAGGGGCCCGCGTCCGCTTTTGACGCCGTGAACGCCGTTGGCACCGGAAACGTCGCCCGGGCCGCGGAGCGGGTCGGCGCGCGCTTGATCCACGTCTCCAGCGACGTGCTCTTCGACGGCGAGAGGGGAGACTACGTTGAGGAGGACCGGCCCTCGCCCATCACAGCCTACGGGCGCAGCAAGGCGCTGGCAGAGAAGGCGGTGCGCGGTTCCGACGCCCAGGCCGTCATCGTGCGCACGTCCCTCATCTACGGGGCTGCGGCGCAGAAGAAACGAGGGGCGCTGCGGGAGACGCCGTGGCAGGACTGGGACCGGCAGACCCGCTGGATCGTCGGCGACCTGAAGGCCGGCAAGCCGGTGCACCTCTTCACCGACGAGTACCGCTGTCCCATCTGGGTGGAGTGCCTGGCCGCGGCGCTGCTGGAGCTGGCAGGTTTGGCGTACACGGGCGTGCTCCACGTCGCTGGCGTGCAGCCCCTATCCCGCTACCAGTTTGGCCTGCGGCTGGCGCGCTTCCACGGCGTCGATCCCGACGGCATCACCCCGGCCCTGAGCCGGGAGAGCGGTCTGACCCGCCCCCTCGACTGCACCCTCGACTGCTCCCGCGCCCGGGCGCTGCTGCGCACGCCGCTGCCCGGTGTCGACGGGGTCTTGGACACCCGTGAGACAGCAGGGCAATCGCATATGGACATCGCGCGCTCCTAGACCCCGTCTCGTAGGCGGCCTCCGCCCGTCCTCCTTCGGCGTGAATGCCGCTTCAGCCGCTGCGCTTCCTTCGCTTACACAGCTCTGCTCCCTCGCCTGCGACGCCCTCGAGGACGAGGGCTTTGAGCCTAAATGGGATAGCCCTGCGTGAAACGGCTTATCTCCTTGACAGCTGGAGGGCATCGTTCGACGAGAGCGTGACCGCCGTGCATCTCAGATCTTGCAGCAGGTGAGTCCGTGAGGATCCTGTTCGACACCTCGATACTGGTAGCCGCCATGGTCGAGCCTCACCCCCGGCATACAGAGGCTCTTCCCTCCAACCTCTCGTAAAGATCGAAGGCCGCGTCCGGCAGGCGCCGGGTGAAACTGAAGCGATGGGCGCGAGAAGTTGACCAGAGACGCGTTCTCTGGTATATTAGATGCCGGGCCGGAGTGGCGGAACAGGCAGACGCGCGCGACTCAAAATCGTGTGGGCTTTGACCCATGTGGGTTCGATTCCCACCTCCGGCATCTCACCATCGTGGATCACACTCGCGGCGTCCCTGGGCGGCTGCGCGCCCCAAGCGCCGCGTTTTCTCATCAGAAGGGCACAACAATGGGTGAACGAGCGCCCGACTGGGTTGCACGGGCCGCCATCGGCGTCGCGCTGGGATTGGTGCTGGGGTTCGCCGTCGGCTGGTGGCTCTGGCCGGTGACCTACACCAACACCTCCCCCGCCGCGCTGCGCCAGGACTACCACGATGACTACGTGCTCATGGTCGCCGCGGCCTACGACGTGGAGGAGGACCTCCGGGCAGCGCGCTCCCGCCTCAAGCTCCTCAACCCCGAAAGACCCGTCGCACCTGCGCTGGAACTCGCGGAGAGGCTGATTGAGGAGGGAGGCAGGGAGGAGGATATCGCCCGCCTGGCCCACCTGGCGCGGGCATTCGGCGTGACGGACCCGATGTTGACGCCCTACACGGAAGGGCTGAACCCCTCACGACAGCCGGAGGGGCAGCCATGAGGCGTGGCTTCACATCCGGCGCATTGCTCCTCGGGCTCGCAGTGGGATTGGCGCTGAGTCTGGTCTACACGTGGGGGATCAATCCCGTCGAGCTCACCAACACCTATCCCGCGCTGCTGCGCACGGACCATCGACACGACTGGATACGACTGGCCGCCCTCTCCTACGCCGCCGGGGATAGCCTGGAGCGCACGCGCGCCCGGTTGGAGGGGCTGGAGAGTGAGGACCTGAGCCAGGCGCTGGAGCCGTTGTTCAGAGACCACGCCTCCGGCCGCTCGCCAGAGACACTGCGCCGATTGACGACGCTGGCGACGGCGCTGGACGTGAAGATCTCCGCCGATTTGATCTACCGGGAGCCCACGCCCACATCGCTGCCGACGCTCACGTCCACGCCGACGTCGTCCCCCACGGCGCCACCCTCCCCAACCTTCTCGCCGACCCCGTCGCCGACGGTGACGCCCAGCCCGACACCCCCTCCCACCCTCACGCCATCGCCCACCCTCACGCCAACAGCGACGCTTACGCCGACCCAAACCATCACCCCCACAGGGACCTTCACGCCCTCGCCGACGTTCACTCCCTCGTCCACCCCCACGCCGACGGCGACACCAACCCCCTCACCGACCTTTACGCCATCGCCCACACCACCGCTGCTGCAGCGCCTGCGCTTCAAGGAGAAGGAGCAGCTGTGCGATCCAGAGCAGCCGCTCCACGTCGAGGTGGTGGTGCAGAACGAGGATGGTGAGGGCGTGCCCGGGATTGAGGTGTGGCTGACCTGGGCCGAGGGCGCCGATCGCGCCGTGACGGGGCTCAAGCCCGACGAAGGGATGGGGTACGTCGACTTCAACGCGGATCCCCGGACGACCTACACCATCAGCGCCGGCGAGCTGGGGATGCCGCTCGTCTCCGGGCTGCAGCTCGAAACCTGTCCAACGCATACGAGAGTTAGAGAGACCATCCTGGGATCTTGGCGCGTCGTGCTGGCCCCCTGACGTCGGATGCCGGCACGGGACACAAGCCAACCTATAGGAGCCTCGGAGGGAGGTATGTACAGACGATCACTGACGTTCCTATTGACTGTCCTGGCCCTGCTGAGCCTGGCCGCGGCACCCCAACCGCAGAGGAGCGTCACCTACGAACGCTACGACGTGGACATCGACATCCAGGCCGACGGATCGCTGCTGGTGGCCGAGACGTACCGGTTGCGCTTCGAGGGCGAGTTCCAGACCGGCTTCGCGGAGATCCCCCTCGACTACGTCAGCGACATCGTGGACGTGCAGGTGCGGGAGGGTGATCGGATCTACGATGAGGGCGGATCCGGCCCGGGCACGTTCACCCTTGAGCGCGGGTACAACACCATCCGCGTTGAGTGGGCCTACGAGCCCACCAGCGGCAGCGAAGTGCGCACGTTCACGGTCGACTATCGGGTGCTGGGCGGCCTATGGGTCTATCCGGACGGGGACTGGCTGGCCTGGAAAGCGGTACCGGCCGACCGGAGCGGCATCCCCACCGAGGCCGGCCGCGTGACGGTGCACCTGCCACGCCCGTCCTCGGGCCGCCCGGTCGATCCGAACGCCCTGACTGCCCGGGCCAAAGGCGTCGAGGCCACGGTCGAGATCGTCGACGCCCAGACTGTCGTCTTCGAATCCTCGGGCGCCATCCCCAATGGCACCGCGTTCGAGGTAGAGGTCGGCTTCCCCCACGGTCTGACCGCCGCCCCGGTCACCGATTGGCAGCGTCGATTCGACGAGCGGCAGACGTCCTACCACTGGGAGACGTTCGACGTCGACGTGACCATCGCGCGGGACGGCACGCTCAGGGTGACCGAGGAGCAGACGCTGGCGGTGGACGAGGGCTACATCTACCACGGCCATCGCACCATCCCCTGGCTCTATCTCGATCAGATCGTCGACGTCGAGGTCCGATCAAGCGAACAGGCTTTCCAGCTCAGCGACGTCCCATGCGACTACTGCTACGTCGTGGAGGAGAAGCCCGGCCTGGATAGCTGGGTCTCCTTCGACGGTCAACGGGTCATCATCAACGAAGGCCGCGCCGGCTCCACGCTGGTGGAGTGGGCCTTCCCGGCCCTGGAGGCGGGCAACAGCGCGACCTTCGAGCTCAGTTACACCGTGCTCGGCGCCGTGCGCGTGCTGACGGACGCCCAGGAGATCGACTGGACGGCCGTCTTCGCGTCTCATCCCTCAGGGGACCGCGCTGCGCCGGTCGATGCTGCCAGCGTGCGCCTGCACGTGCCACCGGATCTGAGCCCCGACGAGGTGAGCGTCTCCGGCGGCGCGACCACCTTGCAGGGGGATGGGACACTGCGGGTGACGCACGAGGGCCCGCTGCCAGAGGGCGAGGCGTGGTCCGTGGGCATCCGCATGCCGGCCAACGCCACGACAGCGGGGAAGTCGGTCTGGCAGAACCAGCTAGAGCGGCAGCTCCAGAAGGAGCAGGCAGTCATCGAGGCCGAACGAGAGAAAGCCATCCGCCGCGCTCGTTGGCAGGTGGGGCTGGGCACCCTGGGCTGTCTGTTCCCCACCGTCGGGCTGACGGGCGCGATCGCAGCCTGGTACGTCTGGGGACGCGACCGGGCCGCGCCACCGGTGGCGGCGTACCTGACCGAGCCGCCGTCGGATCTGCCGCCGGGCATCGTGGCCTATCTGGTCGACGAGAAGCCCACCGTCAAAGGCGCGCTGGCCGACCTGCTGCATCTGGCCACCCTCGGCCTCATCAGCGCCGATCTCCAGAAGCGTGACATCACGGTCACCCTGAACTGGGGAGAGAGGATCGACGATGGCGACACCGTGCGCGTGAGTGGCGGCCAGGACGTGGAGCTGGCCGAACACGAGCGGACGCTGTTCAACACCCTGGTTGAGGCAATCGAGAAAGTGGAGACCCCCACGTCCTTCGTCGAGTTTCAGGGCACCTTCACCCGTGCTCTGCCCGACATCTACGAGCAGATGGGCCAGATGGCGTCCCGATACTTCTCCACGCTGCCCGAGACGGCACGGCGGCGCTGGAACTGGGCCGGGCAGCGGGTGGTCATCGCCGCAGGCCTGCTCGGGCTCGCCGGGCTGTGCGGAATGACCGCGGTGGGATGGGCAGCCTGCGCACCCCCCATCGGGCTGGCTGTGGTCGGGCTGATGCTGATGGGCGTGAGCCGCTGGATGCCGCAGCGCACCACACTGGGAATCGAGGAGGCAGCGCGCTGGCGCGCCTTCCGGCGCTATCTGAAGAATCTCAAGCGGTTTGGTGACCGGGAGGCTGCGCAGGCCGTGCTCGACCGGTACTTCCCCTATGCGGTGGCTCTCGACGTGGATGAGGTCGTGCTGCGCCAGGCGGAGAGGATGGATGCACAGATGCCGGTCTGGATGGTGCCGGCGCCGGTCGACGTTCACAAGACGACCGCCCACGCCCGGCGCCGGCGGGGTCTGCGAGACCGCGTGACGCGAGAGCTGCGCCTGCCCCAAACGGCGACCGGGGCTCCGCGGGTGGCAAAGGCACGCCCCTCGCTGTCGGAGCGCCCGGCGGGCGCTGATATCTCGCTCCAGGGTCTCTCGGACGGCCTCAGCCGCTCCCTCAACCGGGCCAGCCGCTCGTTGAGTTCGCTCCTCAACACGGCCGTCGGTGAGGTCGACGATTCCGAATCGCCCTTCGAGGTAGCTGTCAGGAGCGCGGGCACGGCCACGAAGATCTCCTGGGAAGCCGGGACGACCACCATGAAGGTACTGGGCGACATCTTGGAGGAATCATCGTCGGGCGGCGGTGGTGGAGGGTTCAGCGGCGGCAGTGGCTTCAGCTCCAGCAGCTGGAGCAGCAGTGGCTCCAGCTCCCGCAGCAGCGGGAGTTCCTCCAGACGCAGCGGTGGAGGCGGCAGCCGGGGGTTCGGATAGGTCAGAGCCAAGAACAGGGACGGCCGGCGCTGTCGCCGAAGCCGTCCCTGTTGGCATAGGCGGGCGCGAGCCCTTACATCAGAGGTGTCGCAGCGCGCGCTCTCTCCTCAATCATCCCCATGCCGAAGGTGGGCTCCAGCAAGCGATGTTTGAAGGATTCAACGTCCATCCGCCTGTCCATCAGGCTGCGGTAGATCCCCGCGGCGCTCACGTCGCCCGTCAGGCGGAAGCCGACGACGCAGCCGTCCTCAACGTAGATCTTCCGCAGCGTCCCGTTCCGTCGTACGCGCAGCTCCTCACCCTCCATCCGCCCCACCGCCATGATGGGAAGTCCCAGGTGCTTGAGGCTGTTCATGCTGTCCGATCCTTCGTAGGCCACGTCCCAACCCAGCAGGTTGTAGGCCGCGATTCTGGCCTGATTCACAGCGTTCGGAAAGATAGCATGGACATATCGTTCACCGGTGAAACGGTCGAACGTCTCGGCCACGTCCCCCGCAGCGTAGATGTCGGGATAGTTGGTGCGCAGATGATCGTCCACCAGCACGCCCCACTTCGTCCGGATGTCGGAGCCCGATAGGAACTCAATGTTGGGTCGCAGGCCTGTGGCCGCTATCAGCAGGTCGGCGGACACCACCTCCCCGGAGCGCACCTCGACGGCCTTGGCACGTGGGTCTCCCACAAATGCCACGGCATCGGCATCGCCACCACGTCGCGTTCTGATGCCCCTCTCCTGTAGCATGCCCAGCACCATCTCGGAGGTCTCCGGATCGAGCATCCGGCGCATCACTCGGGATCGGACTAGCTGCGTCACCTCCAGACCCATGTCGCGCAACAGCAGGGCGATCTCCACCCCGATGAAACCAGCCCCGATGATGAGGGCCGTGCGCGCTGCTTCCTTCTTCACCCGCGCCAGAAGCTCCTCGGCAGCGGTCAACGATTTGAAGTTGTAGACGCCGGCCTTGAACTCCTCCAACTGCGCGGCGTAGAGACGGCCTCCAGAGGCGATGACCAGCTTGTCATAGGAAAGCGTCTCCCCGTCGGCCAGGTGGACGGCGCGCTCCTGGGGCTCCACCCCTACGGCCTCCGCTCCCTGCCGGTAGTCGACGCCTAGTCGCTCCGGGAAGTCGCGGCCTTTCCAGAGATGGACCTCCCGGCCGGTCTTGAAGTACTCCACCATGGCCGGCGGCGAGTACGGCGGATAAGGCTCACTGGACAGCATCACGATCTTCATCTGATCGTCATAGTGACGCAGTGTCTCGGCGACGGTCACGCCGGCCGGGCCTGCGCCGATGATAACGACCCTCATAGCTACCTCCTCACCCGTGGTGAGCATAGTCGAATCATTGACGCGCCCCGTCACAACCCCAGCTCTTTCCGCTTGTTCTCTATACGCTCCAGCATGAGAGCCGCGGCCTTCTCTGGGTCTGGCTCGACGGCGAAGGCAGCGCCCACCACGTCCTCCGCCCCTTCGGTCAGCAGGCTCGTCACATTGGGGCTTCCCAGCACTTGAGGCACGGTGCCCAGCACTGTGAAGATGCCCGATGAGACGACATAGGTGCCGATCGAGACCGCCTTCTCGCTCATCCACTCCGGTGCCGCGCCGGCCACCGGGAGGTCGCTGATGTCAACGCCGAGCGCGTCGGCGATCGCCCCACAGGCCACCAGGATGCGGCTGATGTCCACGCAGGAGCCCATGTGAAGCACCGGCGGGATGCCCAGGGCCTCGCAGACGCTTCGCAGCCCCTCGCCAGCCTCCGCCGCTGCCTCCGGCAGCATCAGACCGTCCTTGGCGCAGGCAATGGCGTTGCAGCCGGTGTTCACGACCAAGACGTCGTTGGCGATCAGCTCCTTCACCAGCTTCAAGTGCCCGTAGTCGTGGCGCACCTTGGGGTTGTTGCAGCCGACCACACCGGCAATGCCCTTGATGGCGCCACTCCTGATGGCATCCAACAGCGGATCGAGGGTGCCTCCCAGCGCCTGAACAATCGCCTCCACGCTGAAGCCGACGACACATTCCATCGTCTCGTCCGGGATGCTCACCATCTCCGGCTTCCGATTCGGGTAGTTCTCCACAGCCCGCCGTACAATTGTCCTGGCGATGTCCAAAGCCTGTTCCTCGTCGAACTCGATGTGCGTCGCGCCGGGGAACTTGGCCTTGGGCGAGGTGGAGATCATCTCCGTATGGTAGCAAGTCGCCAGGTCCGCCAGGGCAGGCATGATGCACTGCACGTCCACGATCACCGCCTCAACGGCCCCGGTGATCACCGCCAGCTCCTGCTGCAGGAAGTTACCCGCGATCGGCACCCCATGGCGCATGAGGATCTCGTTGCCGGTGCAGCACATCCCCACCACATTGATGCCCGCGGCCCCTTTCTCCTTCGCCAACGCGACGAGCTCTGGATCTTGCGCTGCAGCCACGATCATCTCAGAGAGTGTCGGCTCGTGGCCGTGGGCGACGATGTTCACTTCGTCCTCTTTCAGCACCCCTAGGTTGGAGGTGGATCTGACCGGTTCAGGCGTCCCAAACAGCACGTCAGAAAGCTCGGTGGCGATCATGGACCCGCCCCATCCATCGCTGATCGAGGTTCGCAGCCCGTGTAGGATGAGGTGTGTATAGTCGTGGTCGACCCCGATGTGGGTGCGGTGCATGCACTCCACAATCTCGCGATCCACGCCGCGCGGATCAACGCCCAGTTTCTCCCACAGCGCCACCCGGGCCTCAGGGGCGCGCCGCGTGAAGCGGATTGGGCCTCCCTGGTTGCCAAACTCATCGTGGATAGCGTGGGCCAGCTCCAATGCGATCTCCGTCTTGTCGCGGTCCTCGGTTTCGATGCCGTACTCCCCGGCGAGCGCCATCAGTTTCGCCTCATCCTTGATCTCGTAGCCGCCTCCCTTGCCCTGAGCGGTCAGCAAGAATGTGTGGGCGATGTCACGGCCGTGATCCGAGTGGGCCGCGGCACCGGCGGCAATCGCCCGCAGCAGCCCTCGGGCCACGAGGGTATCGGCGTTGGCTCCACAGACACCCTTCTGAGGTCCGGTGTCGTCGAAGGGGTCGATGCGACATGGCCCCATGTTGCAGTGGCGGCAACAGAGCCCCAGCTCGCCGTAGCCACATTGAGGCTGTTGTGCCTCCAGACGCTCCCAGACGGTCTCAATGCCTTGCTTCTCCGCGATGCGCAGCATAGACTGGCTTGCTGGATCCACGGAGCGCTGAACTGCACGGTCTTGCCTATCAGCCATCATGCTTCCTCCTTGCCAACGTGAGTGATAGTCCGCCCCAGGTCCCGCCAGGCCTCCACGTTAGCGGGCAAACGGACCGTCTCCGCCTCAATGTCCTCAACGGTTCCTCCAATACCGACCGACACGGCCTTGGCCAGCTCCGTGCGGGCCGTCTTCACCAGCTCATTGATGTCGCCAAAGACCAGAGCCCCGACCTTGCACGCCTCCACACAGGCCGGGATCCTACCCTCCCGTTGGCGGTCGGGGCAGTGATCGCACTTGATCGCCACCGCCTTGTCCAATACCGCTTCGTGTGATGGGTAGAAGGTGATAACATCGAAGGGACAGACCATAGCGCACATAGCACACGTGATGCACTTGTCAGCGTTCACGACGACGGCCTCAGTCTCGTCGTCTCGGCTGATAGCCCCGGTCGGGCAGACGGTCATACAGGGTGCAGGATCGCAGTGCCGACACTTGTTCGGATACGAGGTGTCCATACTGATCCCTGGAGCGACGAGAACGCGCGGACGAGGTTTACGATGCTCGCCAATCGCTTGAAAGAGTGACTTACTCTCCGAATGCTCGACAGCACAGGCTATCTGACACTGCTTGCAGCCGATACAGCGTTCCGGGTTCACAAAGACAGTCTTCATAAGCCTCACTCCATACTCTTAGATAGACGTCAGCGGAAGAGAAGGGACCCGTAAACTGAGTTATCTTTCCCCCGAGAGCACCTCCTGTCTGGCTAGATGATCAAGAACCAAGAACTACACTTGATTCTATGCCCATCCTTTTTCGCTGTCTAGGATTAAGCGTCAATTGTGCATCCTGACATTCGTCACCACTCGGGCAGAGACCAGCATGAGAGATTCGCACGCAAGTCAGCAGCATTCACCTCCCTGCCGTCGGGACGACGGCGCTCCGCGGGACGACAGGCGTGCCAAGCTGGTCCTCCAGCCATCCTCGGTCCGAAGGTCAGTCCTGCCTGCATACGAATTGACGGGTGTACGAATGGTGGTATAATCTCGCCACAACGTAAGAGTGGAAAGACTACGATCAGGAGGAGTAGGCGGCGCGGGCTGGCGATCTATCCGTTGCCTGTCGGATGCGCAACGGACGGAAAGAGAAAAGGGCCATCGGCTGCAAGCCCTCGCAGCACGGCAGCAGGTCTTAGGCCACTGCCGCGGTGGATGGAAGTCCATCGTCTACCCGCCGAAGGTCGCCTGGGAGTCGAGAGGCCGATTCAGCAGAGCTGGATAAGTCTCTACGGGTTCGCCCGTTACGGCGAGACCCCTTTGTTCTCGACTTGAACCGAGGGGCATTGAGTGTGGCAGCGACACGTTCTATCCTTTCTGTCGCCGCCAAACCAGGGTGGTACCGCGAGAGTAAGCCCCTTTCGTCCTTGGACGGAAGGGGCTTTTTGTTATCCAGTCCGTTCATGTCAGCGGATTCATACCACAAAAGGAGCATAGGGCGATGACCAACGAGCTTGCTAGAGTGTACAATCCAGAGGAACACGAGCAACGTCTCTACAGATGGTGGGAGGAAGAGGGATACTTCCGGCCGGAAAAGCAAGTCGAGCTGGGCTTGGCTTCGCACGATGGGCCCCGCTGGTGTATCACCATGCCGCCTCCCAATGTGACAGGCGCGCTTCACCTTGGCCATGCCATGGTGGCAGCTGTCGAGGACCTGATGACCCGGTACCATCGAATGCGTGGCGAGGAGACGCTCTACTTGCCAGGTATGGACCATGCCGGCATTGCGACCCAGAACGTGGTAGAGCGCGAGTTGGCCAAGGAGGGCCTGTCGCGCTACGATCTGGGGCGTCACAGGTTCGTGGAGCGAGCCTGGGAGTGGACGAAGGTCTATCACGACCGCATCGCCGAGCAGACCAGAAGCTTGGGCGTCTCCTGTGACTGGACGAGGGAACGATTCACGCTGGACGATGATCTCAGTCACGCTGTACGCACCGCTTTCGTCCGTCTCTACGAGAAAGGGCTCATCTATCAGGGCAGCTACCTGGTCAATTGGTGTCCTCGCTGTGAGTCTGCGATCTCCGACCTCGAGGTGATCCCCGACGAGCGCGAGGGAAGGCTCTGGCACATCCGCTACCCCATCATCAACGACGACTGGGATGGTCCTGAGCATCCATGGGGCAGCGGTATGTGGGCCGAGGGAGCCACTCAGTTCATCGAGATGGCGACGACGCGACCGGAGACCATCCTCGGCGACACTGCCGTCGCCACGTCCCCGGACGATCCCCGTTGGCGGGATCTGATCGGCAAGACAGCTGTGCTGCCGGCCATCGAACGGCGTATCCCGATCATAGCCGACCAGGCGGTGGACCCGGAGTTTGGGACCGGGGCCGTCAAGATCACGCCGGCCCACGACCCGACCGATAACGAGATTGGGATCCGTCACGACCTATCCGTCATCGACGTGCTGACCGACACCGCAGATATGAACGAGAGCGCCGGGCCGTACGTCGGACAGGGGCGCTTCGAATGCCGCCGCAATATCGTCGAGGATTTCAAGAAGGAAGGTCTGCTGGTCCAGGTCGAGCCCTATCACCATGCCGTCGGGACGTGTGAACGCTGCCACACCGATATTGAGCCGCGGGTCTCCACGCAGTGGTTCGTCAGGACGAAGCCCCTGGCCGCGGCGGCGATGAAGGCCGTCCGCGAGGGAGAGACGGTCATCGTGCCGGAGCGGGAGGAAGAGCGCTTCTTCCATTGGATGGAGAACATCCGCGACTGGTGCATCAGCCGGCAGCTCTGGTGGGGGCATCGCATCCCCGTCTGGCACTGTGCCGACTGTGGAGAGCACACCTCACAGATGACGGATCCTGCCGAGTGCCCTCACTGCGGCAGTGAGGATCTCCATCAGGAAGAGGATGTGCTGGATACGTGGTTCTCATCGGGGTTGTGGCCCTTCTCCACGTTAGGTTGGCCGGACACGGAGGCACGCGATTACCAGCGCTACTATCCCACCGACATGCGGGAGACGGCGTATGACATCCTCTTCTTCTGGGTGGCCAGGGAGATGATGTTGGGCATCGAGATGACCGGACGGTCGCCCTACAGCACGGTCTATCTGCACGGCCTGGTGCGCAACGAAGATGGGCAGAAGATCAGCAAGTCGATGGAGAACATCGAGGCGTATGATCCGCTCAATATCATCGAGACATACGGCACCGATGCGCTCCGCTACACACTGATGACCAGCGCGACCCCGGGGCTCGATATGAATCTCGACCCCCGTCGCCTGGAAGGTGCGCGAAACTTCACCAACAAGATCTGGCAGGCGGCCCGGTTCGTGTTGATGAACACGCCGGCATCCGAGGTCCCCGCGCTCGACGGAGACGTCACAGCGGATGCCGCTTCGCTTACTTTTCTTATGGCGGAGGACGGGGATCTTGGGCTGGCCGATACGTGGATCCTCTCACGGCTCAATCGGCTGATCGAGGACGTCAACCGGCTCTTCCAAAGTCACCAGTATGGCGAGGCCGGCCGGCAGATCAACGACTTCGTGTGGAGCGAGTACTGTGACTGGTACATCGAGGCCAGTAAGGTGCGCCTCTACGACGATGACGCGGACAACAGGGTGCCGCTGGCGATTCTGCTACATGTGCTGGAGAGCTCGCTGCGATTGCTTCATCCTTTCATGCCTTACGTCACCGAAGCGATCTGGCAAGCGCTGCCCGACGAGTCGAAGGAGGGCGAAGCGCTGATCGTGGCCCGCTGGCCAGAGGCGAATGCGCTGCTCTTCGATGACGAAGCTGAGGAGAATATGATCCTCTTGATGGATCTGGTCCGCGGGATCCGCAATCGACGAGCCGATTATCGCGTGACGCCCGGGCAGCGCATCCCCGCGATGGTCTCCGCCGGCGACGCTGCCGATGTCTTGGAGAAGCAAAAAGCCGAGCTCTGCGCCCTGGCCAAGCTCGACCCAGAGCGGCTCATCATTGAGGAAACGCTGGAGCCGCCGAGCCAGGCGGCAACCATCGTCGCAGGCGAGGTCACCTGCTACCTGCCGCTGGCCGAGATTGTCGATCTGGAGGGGGAGCGAGAGCGGCTGGCTGACGCTCTGGCCGAGCTCAAGGATCGCATCGCCCACAGCGAGAAGCTCTTAGCCGGCCAGTTCGCGGAGCGGGCCCCCGAGCACGTCGTCCAGCGCGAGCGTGACAAGCTGGCCGAGCTGAGGGCGGAGCAGGCCAAGCTGGTGCATCGGCTAGAGGCGCTCAGCTGACCCAGGTCTGGCGAGACGTGGACGCCCCCGGCCTTCCCCCCCGGGGGTGTCTTGGTCTCGCCTCTATGGCCCCGCTGTTATCCCTCTAAGAATGAAAAGGTAGCGCAGCGACTACCATCTGCGAGGGATGACGATCCAGAGGACAATATAAGGTACAAGGCCAGGCAACCCGCCGGGTAGCAGCAGGATCGCAAACAGAATGCGGAACCACCACGGGTTGAGCCCGTAGAAAGCGCCCAAACCGCCGCATACGCCGGCGACAATGCCGTTCTGACGTCGCAGTTTGTTCCTCTCAGACACCGTTCGTTCAGCTCCTTTCAATCGCTCGGTCTACTCGCTACCATGAATACGCAGTAGTCCGCGATAAGTTTCAACGAACGCTGCTCAGTCGTCGAAGGAGGCCTCCTCGAACGGAGGAGCTTGTCGACGTCGTCCGGCGCGGCCTCATCAGCGGGGCATGGAATCGCCACGCCGCCTCATCGTCGCGGGCTACCTCAGAAGCCGGGGACAGGGTAGCGGAGGTGGATCCGATCCTTCCCGTCGGCCATCGCAAGCGACACTGTCTCCTCGAACGGTCGTGGAGCCCCCTCATCCGCTCTCATATGCTCCTGCGCGAAGCACGGGATCGCCAGCAGCGCTGCCTCGAGCCGTCGGAGGTCCGACTTGCCAGGGCGGCTGGGGCGTTCCAAACCGACCCGTAGCAGAAGCGGATAGGCATACTTGTCGGCAATCGGCCAGTCGTGCGCCTCTATGGCGTCGAGGTCATTGAAGGGCGTCTCGATCGCCTCGCCGAAGAGCAGCACCGTCCACGTCTCGCGCCCAAGCAGCTGCTCCGCCGGCGTTCCAGCATAGGTGTCTCGCAGCACATCCGTCGAGTCATAGATCGCCAGGCCGTAGGCCTCTCCACCATAGCCCATCACGACCGCGTAGCGGGGTTTGCTATCCACAGGATACCGCATCTCAATAGGGTTCGCGTCGTCGATCCACCGCCACGGAGCTTCGCGATAGAAGAAAGCTGCTGCTTCGAACACTCCTTTGACCATGAAGGGCGTCACCCCACGTGTCTCCAGCAGGCCGGGGATCGTCTCTTCATCGCCCAGGAACTGGCCCATGGCCTCCAGAGCCTGCTCCACCTCACGCAGGGTGCGCCGAAACTTACAGGCCACACCGACCTTCTCCAGCTCTGGAGCCAATGCCTCGGCCAAACCTGCATCATCCAGATGAATCACGCTGGGGCGGCGCTTCCTCCCCGAACCCGGGGTGGGATGACACATCGCCTTCGCCAGCACATTGATCACCTCGGGGGGAGCCGGTTCGCCCTCAAGCAGCTCCGCGCCCAGGACTCTCCCGTCTTGGGACGCCGTTAAGACGACGTAGGGTCGGTACGGATCGCCATCCGGCGGCGTGATCCACGTTCGCGCCCGCCGAACGGTGCACTCCCAGATCTCATCACCTTGACGTAGATCCATGGCCCCTTCCAGCAGCACTTCGTCAGGCCGACCTAACGTCAACAATCGGCCTCCTAAGCCTGTGAGCCAATCCATCAGATTACTTGTCATTCTATTCACCTCCACCATCAAGTATATCATTTCTCGTCAGTTGCGGGAAGTAGCCAGGATCTTATCATTTTCACCGCTGAGACGACCGGCACCTGCAAGCATCCTAGCACGACGACGTGACTTCCGAAGTCTCGGAGTCCATGCCCAGCGCAGGTTAGGGGCGCTCACAGAACGATTGCTGGCCTGTCTACCATCATCCTGCAGACGTCGGAAGTCTCTTGCCAGCGAAACTCACGTTGTCGTGCTAGCGACAGATCGAATCAGCCCCAAGCGTGATAGACCCTGGGGAAACACCCAGATGAACTTGGCTTATGTCGGCATGTATGATACACTCGGCGCGATGTCAACGGCCCAAAGAGAGGACGACGGAACGCGATGCCCCAAACACTGTTGATATACACGATTGGCCACAGCGATCATACGACGACAGCGTTCATCGACCTGTTGCGCCAGCACGACGTCACCTTGGTGGCGGACGTGCGCAGCCAGCCCTACAGCCGATGGGCTCCGCAGTTCAACCGCGAGACGCTGGAGGATGACCTGAGGGGAGCCGGGATCGCCTACCACTTCATGGGCGATGCGCTCGGCGGCCGTCCATCCGATCCAGCGCTCTACACGGCGGGACGTCCCGACTACGGACGGATGGAGCGGGCCGACGCTTATCAACGCGGCATCAAACGCCTGCTCGACCTGACCAGCACCGAGCGGGTCGCCATGATGTGTGGTGAGGGGGACTACCAGCAGTGCCATCGCCACCTGCTCGTCACCCAGACGCTTCTGAAGCGGGGCGCCCGTGTGCTCCACATCAAACCTGATGGGCGTACGGTTGAAGCAGAACGGACGGCCGAGCAGCTTTCGCTCTTCTGATCGCAGGTATCCGGCGCCCTACGTAACGGCGGCGCAAAGCAAGTAGACAAGGACACGAGGCTCCTTTCCCCTCGGTCCCTTCTTTCGCGAGGTGTTGCCTATGACGACCGTATATACCATTGGCTACCGAAGGAAACCGCTCTCTACTTTCATCAACCAGCTGCGCGGTGCTGGAGCGGACGTGGTGATCGACATCCGTCTGCGCAACACCTCGCATCTGCTTGGCTACACCAAACAGGACACCCTCGACTTTCTCCTGCGCGAGGGGTTCGACATAGCGTACGAGCACCATCCCGAGCTGGCACCCACGCCGGAGATTCTGGATGCGTATCGCGATGACGGCGACTGGGAGGCCTACGAGGCCCGCTTCCTACCGCTCCTGAGGAAACGCGGGGCCGAACAGGTGGGCAGCGATATCTTGGCTCGCTACCGCGCCCCGTGCCTTCTCTGTGCCGAGTCGACGGCGGAGCGCTGCCACCGACGGCTGGTGGGGGAGTATTGGGTCGAGCAGTTGCCGGGATTGCGCTTGGTGCACTTGTAGGAGCCGGCGCGGAGCGGATAAGCATAGAGAATCGGAGGGAGACGCCCATGCCACGCCAAGAGGTTCTCATCCTGGCGATGACCAAGATGCTCAGCGGCATCTGCACAGCCGGCTTCACCCGCGATGCCGATCCGGTGACCGGACTGCGTTGGGTGCGCCCGGTGCGCGATTTCTGCACCGTCCAGCCTGGTGATATGACGGATGCCGATGGTCGCCTGATTCAGTGTTGTGACGTGGTCGACCTGAACTTGGTCGAGCCCCGGCCCGACCCGCCCCACGTGGAGGACTGGCTGGTTGATTTTGTCCGCCGGCGTCCGCGCGTCCTGCGCCGTCTAGAGCGCGAAAAGCGGGCCAGTTTCCTCCCCAATTACCTAGATCAGGCGCCAGAGGACGTACTGATCCACCACACCCGCTCGCTCTGTCTCGTAAGACCGGAGCGGGTCTGGGCGCGTTTCTCGTTGGACAGTTACTCCGGGAAGTATGAGGCGCGGATGGGGTTTGTGCTGGATGGCGAGGTCAATCACCCTCGCACTGTCAGCCGACGTGGCGTGTCGGTGACCGATCTCAAGTGGCGTGCGCTGGGCCGATCCTGGCTGAGAGAGGGTGGCGGCGCGTCGACGCTGGATCACGAGGCCTTGATCGAGCGCCTTGGCGCCGAGGCGCTCTACCTGGCGGTGGGACTCAGCCGCAACTGGCAAGGCGAGTATTGGCCTCTGGTGGTGGGTGTTCACGTTGTGCCCGACTATGAGGCAGAGGTAGAGCAGGATCGGCTGTAGGGTCACAGGGCTGGAAGAAAGAGAGGTACAGAGCCGCAAGGCTGCGCCAAGGCTGAAGGGGAGAGCTTGATGAGCGACGTAGTTTCCATACTCGACGAGGTTGGCTTGACTATGGCCGAGGTCCGCGAGCTCAGGGGCCGCGACCGACGCATCCTCAACTTCATGCTCCGCTGGGAGCGGTTCGATGAGCTGCACGCATGTCTGGACGTGCTGATCCCTCGCAATCCAACGCACGTATCGCTGCGCGATCTGCGGGCGAGAGCCTTCTTGGCCCAAGGTCGCCCTGACGAGGCCTTGCCGGTGATGGAAGCTCGCCTGCAGCGCAGGGAATCATCGGTCGCCCGTGCGCTGTTGGCGCGCATCCACCTGGCTCGCGGTGACGTAGAGTCCGCCCGACAGACTGCCCAGGCCATAGTTGCCGAACGAAGCGAGAGCTCGATGGCTTGGAATCTGCTAGGTGAGGTCGATTTGGCCCGCGGCGACGAGGAAGGAGCACTGTCCGTCTACCGACACTTGCACGATCTCTACCCCAATAGTCGCGCTTACCTGTTGGGGATGACCAACATCTATTCCTCGCACGGCGACTGGGTGACCGCCAGCGGCTACGCGGTGCGACTGCTGCGGCTAGCCGACGAGGGAAACCCGCTCTCCGTCACCTATCTTCGCCGTCTGCGCGATTACTTCCAAGCCAGTGGCGAGGCCACTCGCGTGGCCGAGATGGAGGCCGAGCTCGAACGCCACTACGCCGAGGAACTGGACGAGTTGCGCGAGCACTTCTCACCCGCCGGCAGGCCGCACCCCGCTGTGAAGCCGAGGGAGGCAAAGCCCAAACCTCACCTCCCACACCAGGTGCCGCGCGGTGAGCGTGCTGAAGCGCTGCCCTCCTTCGATGACGTACCTGTCTCCGACGAAGAACATGGCACCATCACCGGCGCCGTCCAGCAGTTCTTCGGTTTTGATTCCCTCCTGCCCGGTCAGCTGGAGACGATGGCCTGCGTCCTGCGCGGTGAGGACGTGCTGACCGTCCTGCCCACCGGCGGGGGGAAGTCGCTCTGCTACCAGCTTCCGGCCATGCTGGCGGAAGGCCACAGTCATGAGCTTGCCGACCGAGACACCACGCTGGTCATCTCCCCCCTGATCGCGCTGATGAAGGATCAGGTCGACTCGCTGCCCCGGAGCGTTCAGCGACGCGCGACTACGATCAACAGCACGCTCGCCGGTGACGAGCTGCGACGCCGCATGGACCGGGTTGCCGACGGGGTTTACCGGTTGGTCTACGCCGCCCCGGAGAGGCTGCGCCAGCCGCCGTTCCTTCACGCGCTGCGCCGTGCGGGTGTGAAGCGGTTGGTCGTCGACGAGGCGCACTGCGTCAGCATGTGGGGCCATGACTTCCGGCCCGACTATCTCATCATCGGGCGGATACGGGAGGCGCTGGGCGATCCGACGCTTCTGGCGATGACGGCTACGGCCCCCACACGGGTGCGGCGAGATATCCTGGAACGGCTACGAAGCCCCCAGAGCTCGGCAGACGGCCCTCGCCTCGTCGCCGGCGACGTGACCCGCCCGAACCTGCAGTTGGAGGTGTTCCAAGCCAACGACAATGACGACAAACTGCACTACCTGCTGGCCTTCTGCCGGGCCGAGACGGGCAGCGGCATCGTCTACGCCGACACGCGCGCTCGCTGCGAGAGACTGGCTGCCCTGCTGCGCCGTCACGGCGTGAACGCAGCGCACTACCACGCCGGCATCAGCGACCGCCACGGGGTGCAGGATGACTTCATGAGCGGCCGCACGCGGGTGGTCGTGGCCACTATCGCTTTCGGCCTCGGTATCGACAAGCCGGATATTCGCTTCATCTTGCATTTCTTCCCCCCGGCCTCGTTGGAGGCGTACTATCAGGAGGCCGGGCGGGCCGGGCGGGATGGGCTCCCGGCCCGCTGTGTGCTGATGATCTCCTCACACGACAAGGGCCTGCTGACCAGGCGCATGCGTCGGGGGATGTTGTCGGTCGAGTTCCTGCGCGAGGTCTACGCAGCGGTGAAGCGTCGCTTGCATGGCA
This sequence comes from uncultured Anaerolineales bacterium, assembly GCA_964421785.1. GTDB lineage: Bacteria > Chloroflexota > Anaerolineae > B4-G1 > B4-G1 > SKLM01. The sequence goes on along the minus strand of CAYQZG010000037.1, from coordinate 10,281 downwards.
AATCAGCAGGGCGAGTTGTGATGGCCGATATGGAGCGCGACCTGCGGGTTGATGATACGCGGGTGCGCGTGGCCCTCAGCCTGCTGGAGGAGGCTGAGCTTCTGTGGCGCGGCCCCGACCTGCCGCGGGCGGCTCTCGTCCGCTTGTCGGCCGTCTGTCGTGACGAGGCCCTGCCGGAGGATCTGGCAGCCTTCCGCCGGGCCGCCCGCCTCCGCCCTCAGCAGTGGCTCAAGGTGGATTTGGCCGAGGTGAGCCCCAGGGCCGGCATCCCCTTGGCGGAGATCGAGCGGAAGGTGCTGGCCTGGGAGGACGCGGGCTGGCTGATGTATCGACCATCGGGGCGCGATCTGCTGTTAGAGCTGCTGCCGCCGCCGAAAGACGCAGCCCAACGGATCGAGACACTGCTGGAGCGATACGAGACTGTGCAGATCCAGCGCGTGGACGAGATCGCAGCCTACGCCAACACCAGGCGCTGCCGGCATGGCCATATCAACGCCTACTTGGGTGGCCGTACTATCGAGCACTGCAAGGCCTGTGACAACTGCGTGGCGGTGCCTACCCTGCCGGACCCCGGCCTGCCGGATGAGCGGACGCAGCTTCTGACCGTGCTACGTTGTGTCGCCAACGCACCGTGGAGTTGGGGGCGTCAGACGTTGATGCGCATCCTGCGTGGCGAGGACGAAGGTCGCTATGGCAGACGGTCGCTTCGCAAGGAGGCGTGTGCGCAGGCCGAGTTTGGGGCTCTCAGTTTTCGATCCAAGACCGCTATCCGGCGTATGCTGGAGGATTTGGAAGACGCCGACTTCCTGGCGCCGCGTGAACTGCAGCACGGCGGCGTCGTGCTCGACCTGACGACCAAGGGACGGGCGGCGCTCAAAGATCCCAGTGCGCTTGAGGTGTGATGGCGATGAGGCTTCAGCTCCGGACCTATCACGTTCTATCCTGCAGGCGCGGTCATCGCCCGCGTTGGAGCTTGGCAGGTCGCACGGCAATCGCATACAGACATCGTGCGCTCCTAGACCCCGTCTCGTAGGCGGCCTCCGCCCGTCGTCCTTCGGCGTGAAAGGCCCCGACAGCTCTGCTCTCTCGCCTGCGACGCCCTCGAGGACGAGGGCTTTGAGCCTAAATGCGATTGCCCTGTGACAGGTCGAAAAAACCGTTGACAGCGCGCCTCTCTTGTGATATACTGACTACCAGTCAGTTACTGACCGTCGGTTAGCAAGGTGACAGTGTCGGCCAAGGAGCACGGACTTTGAGCACCAGGGCGCGTCGAGAACGCGAGAAGCAGGAACGCCGACGATCCATCCTCCAGGCAGCTCGGGAGACGTTCTTCGAGAACGGTTTCCACCACGCTACCATGGATAGCGTTGCCGAACGCGCCGAGATCAGCAAGGGAACCGTCTACCTCTATTTCGAGAGCAAGGAGACCCTCCTCGCTCACTTGCTCCTAAGAGGCCTTGAGGAGCTGGTTACCGAGCTGGAACAGGCGCACACAGCTTCAGACCATCTCCCCGCGGATACACAGCTCACGGCGCTCGCTCAGGCCTATTTGAGCTTCTTCCGCAGAGATCCTCAGTATTTCCCCTTCCTGATGGCGATGGACCGAGGCCGATTTCAGCACGCCATTCCCTCACAGCTCTACCAGGAGATCCTGGAGGCTAGCTTGGAGGGGCTGAACCTCGCCGTGAGAGTCGTCGAGCGAGGATGCCAGGAGGGAGTCTTTGACTGTCTCGATGCTCAGAAGGAAGCCTGCGTCTTCTGGGCCTCGCTGAACGGCGTGCTGCAGTTGATGGAGCATCCCCTGCGGCGAGAGATGGTAGGCGTGGGTGAAGACGTGCTTTATCAGTCAAGCATTGATGCGGCGATTAGAGGGTTGAAGACAGCGCCCAAAAAAGGGTAAGCGCCTGATTGGGAGTCGTGACCTAACGAACGTAAGGAGGCTAGTATGAAGGACGTGGTGATCGTCAGCGGATGCCGCACGGCGATCGGCAAGCATGGTGGGGTATTCCGCAAGATCCCCGCCCAGCAATTGGCCGCGAAGGTGTTCGAGGAAGCCGTCAAGCGGGCCGACATCGACCCCAAAGTGATCGACGACGTCATTTTGGGCTGCATCAGCCAGCAGAGCGACGCAGCCAACATCGGGCGCGTCGCGGCGCTGATGGCAGGAATCCCCGCCAATGTGCCCGGATGTACCATTCAGCGCAACTGCGTGTCCGGGACGATGTCGATCAGCATGGCCTATCAGGCCATTCAAGCGGGCGACGGCGACGTGTTCCTCTGCGGTGGTGTGGAGAGCATGTCGACGGCCCCGTACGTCGTGCGCGGCGCCCGTTGGGGCCTCAAGCTACGTCACGATCAGTTCACGGACACGCTGTGGGAGGGTCTGACGGATCCTGTGTGCGGGCAGATCATGGGGCGTACCGCGGAGAACCTGGCGATGATGTACGACTTTAGTCAGGAGGAACAGGATCAGTACGCGGTCAAGAGCCACCAGAAGGCGTTCCGGGCCACCCGGATGGGTAAGTTCCGCGACGAGATCGTTCCTTTCCGGGTGATCAAGCGCGTGGCCGGCCAGGAGGTGGCCCACGAGGATATCGTGGAGGATGAGTGCATCAATCCTGGTCTGACGGTCCAGAAGGCCGCTCTCTACCCCACCGTTTTCAAGAAGGGCGGCACGGTCACGCCGGCGAATGCCTGTCCTATCTCCGACGGCGCCGCAGCCGTCGTGGTGATGTCGGCAGAGAGGGCCAAGGCTCTCGGGGTGGAGCCGATGGGCACGATCCGCAGCTACGCCTATGCCGCTATTCCTCCGGACATTATGGGCATTGGACCCGCCTATGCCACGCCTATGGCGCTGGAGCGAGCTGGTCTGACGCTCAGTGACATCGATTTGATCGAACTCAACGAGGCTTTCGCAGCTCAGGTGCTGGCCGTCGGTAGAGAGCTGGAGGATCACGGTTGGAGTTGGGAGAACGTCAACGTCAATGGAGGCGCCATCGCCCTAGGGCACCCGGTGGGCTGCACCGGAACCCGATTCGTCGTCACGCTTCTTTACGAGATGATCAAGCGTGACATTCCGCTGGGGCTCGCCACAGCCTGTGTTGGCGGCGGACAGGGTGGCGCGATGATCATCGAGCGCAAGGAGTAGGGAGGGACGACAATGGCAGATATCTCCATCTGGCAGGACAAGGACGCACGGGCGGCTTTCATTGCTAAGGGCAGGGAAGCCTTTGCGGGAATCCAGGGAGAATTGGAGGGTCAAGACGACGCGGTGGTTGTAGCTATCGAGCCCACGAGCGGGGACTACTTCGTAGGCGAGACGTTGGGCCAGGCGGACCGAGCTGCATTCGAGCAGTATCCTGATCAATGGGTCTATTTCGTTCGTGTGGATGATCCAGAAGCGGCAATCCCTCTACCAACGTGGTAATGTCGGGACACTGACAGCCACCTAGCTTTCGGTGCGACGCACTTGCTGTTAGTGCGTTGCACCTCTTACCTAGCTTTCGGTGCGACGCACTTGCCGTTAGTGCGTTGCACCTCCTACCGACATGGAAAGCGTAAGACCTACGCCTTCTCACGTCTCACGCATCAGGCGGACGACAGGGCCGTTTTCCTGGAGCCCCCTGACTTGGAAAAGCACATAGGAGGTAGTCGATATGTACATCTTCAAAGCAGGTGTCGTCGGTGCCGGCACGATGGGCGGCGAAATTGCCCAGGTCATCACCTACGCCGGCTTGCCGGTGGTCATGAAAGACATCGATCAGGAGATGCTCGACAGCGGGATGGAGCAGATCCGGTCGATCTACCAGCGGCGGGTGGACAAGGGGAAGATGGGCATCGGCGACATGGAGTCGAAGCTCGATCTTGTGACACCCACGCTCTCCTACGACGCGTTCAGCGACGTGGACATCGTCATTGAGGCCGTCCCCGAGAAGATGACCATCAAGAAGCAGGTCTTCCAGGAGCTGGAGGAAGCCTGCCCCGAGCAGACCATCTTCGCCAGCAACACCTCGGCACTCTCGATCTCCGAGATGGCGGCGGCCACCAGCAAACCGCACAAGATCATCGGTATGCACTTCTTTAACCCGGCCCACGTGATGAAGTTAGTCGAGGTCATTCCAGGCCTCGACACCGGGCGCGAGACGCAGGACGACGTGGTGATGTTCACCGAGACCCTGCGCAAGATACCTGTCGTGGTCCAGGAGTGCCCCGGCTTTCTGGTCAACCGGCTGCTGATGCCCTATCTGAATGAGGCGACGCTGGCGCTCGAGGAAGGTGCGGCCACAGCCACCGAGATCGACAAGACAGTCGTGGAGTGGGGCATGCCGATGGGGCCCTTCACACTGATGGACATGCTCGGGATCGATGTATGCGCCGACGTCGGCGAGTACCTCTACTCTGAGTATGGCGCTCGGATGACCCCGGCCCGTCTGTTTGAGAAGCTCCTCGAAGCCGGGCGACTCGGTGAGAAGAGCGGCGCTGGCTTCTACGATCACCCCGGCGGTGAATCCGAGGAGGTCCACCAGATGATCGAGGATCTCCAGGATGCTGGCGACGTGGCGTCGGGGACGTCGTTCAGCGTCGAGCGGGTGATGTATCCGCTGATCAATGAGGCAGCACAGTGTGTCCTGGAGAACGTGTCCACAATGACGGATATCGATATGGCGATGGTGGCCGGGACAGGCATGACGTACGAGGGCGATCGCGTGGGACCGTTGGTCGTCGCCGACCGGATCGGCCTGGATGACGTCGCGGAAGCGTTGAGGGACCTGGAAGAGACGTTCGGTCCTCGCTTCCGTCCGGCCCGCCCGCTTCGACTGCGCGTCCGAGCCGGTCATCTGGGCGTCAAGACCGGCAAGGGCTTCTACGAGCATACGTAGGTGGTAGATGAGGTGCCTTGCACGTTCCGTGCGTGCGATGCACCTATCGAGCACCGCTGGGAAACTGGTAGGAGGTAGAAATGGCTGAATGGCAGAACATCCGAACCGAAGTTGAAGACCGCATCGCTCTGTTGACTATCGATCACCCGCCGGTCAACTCGTTCAACAAGCAGGTTGTGACCGAGCTCGACGAGGCTATGGACGAGCTGATGGCCGATGACGAGGTCAAAGCGATCGTCATCACCGGTGGCGGGACCAACGCCTTTGTCGCTGGTGCGGACATTCCCGAGATCAAAGAGCTTCTCGAGAACCCCGAGGAGGACTATGCCGAGGCGCGGGCCTTCATCGAGCGGGGCCAGGGCGTCCATCTTAAGATTGAGACATCCACCAAGCCCGTCATTGCCGCTATCAACGGCTTCTGTCTGGGCGGCGGCCTAGAGCTGGCCATGGCCTGTCATATGCGCATCTGCTCCGACCGCGCCCGGCTGGGCCAGCCGGAGGTTAACCTGGGACTCATCCCCGGCTGGGGTGGGACCCAGCGACTGCCGCGTCTCGTTGGCAAGGCCAAGGCCCTGGAGGTGATCCTCACGGGCGACATGATCACCGCGCAGGAGGCGTACCGCCTCGGCCTGGTGAACAAGGTCGTACCGGCCGGCGCGATCCTCAAAGAGGCCCGCGGGTTAGCTCGCAAAATCGTCTCCAAGTCCAAGTTCCCCGTAGCGGCCACGCTGCGCGCTGTCACGCAAGGCCTGGAGGTTAACGTCGAGGAGGGCCTCGGGATCGAGAAGGAGCAGTTCGTCGGCCTGGCCGACACTGAGGACATCCGCGAGGGAGTGAGCGCCTTCCTGGAGAAGCGACAGCCGGAGTTCAAGGATCAGTAGAGTGGCAAACAGGTGAACATCAGAGCCGCTACCTGTAGGTGCTCCGGTCCCACCGTCCCTATCCCGTCGGGGTCGTCTGGCTGCAGCGAGCCACGGGCCGGAGCGCCTTACAATGATTAAAGAGGTAGAGTAGGCTGAACCATCAGCAGGAGGGCTTGTGATGGAATTTGCTCTCAGTGAAGAACAGAGAATGTTCCGCGCTATGTTCGAGGAGTTCTCCGCGAACGAGATTGACCCCATTGCGGAGGAGATCGACCACGAGGAGACGCCTCCGGTGAACGTGCTCAAGAAGGCAGCTCGTCAGGGCTTCTTGGGAGCGACGCTTCCGGAGGAATATTTTGGTGCAGCACTGGATTTCGTCAGCTACGTTCTGCTCATCGAGGCCTTGGCGCGGGACTGCATGTCGATCGCGGTGATGTTGGCAACGCACGTAAGCATGGTGGCGATGTCGATTCTCGATCACGGCAGTGAAAGTCAGAAGGAGACGTATCTACCTCTTCTGGCAACCGGCGAGGCCGGCCGATCTGGCTTTGGCATGGGTGCCTTCGCCCTGACCGAGCCCGACGCAGGAACAGATGCGAAGGCCCTTCAGACGAGGGCCGTCCCGGATGGCGCGTCCTATGTCCTTGACGGCGTCAAGACCTGGGTCGCCAATGGCGAGATTGCCAGTCTCTTTCTAGTCTTCGCCGGGACAGCGGAAGGTATGGCGAGCTTCATCGTACCTGCCGACACCCCGGGGTTGACAGTTGGCTACCGCGAGCCCACTCTTGGGCTGCGCAATGTACCACTCAACACACTTTATCTGGAAAACTGTTCTGTCCCAGCTGCCAATCGTCTGGGTGGTGGAGGAGATGGCTGGGAAATCGCGGAGCAAGCACGACAACGCATGGCGATCACGTTAGGCTCAGCAGGGCTCGGTGTCGCCCAAGACAGCGTGGACGTGGCTGCTCAGTTCGCCGGCGAAAGGGTTCAGTTCGGGGTTCCCATTGCCGAGAAGCAGGCTATCCAAAACTACATCGCCGAGAGTATCACTGAGGTCGAAGCGCTGCGCTACCTGGTCTACCACGGTGCATGGCAGGTTGACCAAGAGGATGACCTGAGCTTTGACGCCTCGGTGGTGAAGGTCTTTTCCGCCCGAGTCGCGCGCAGCGTCACGAACCGAATGGTTCAGGTGATGGGGGGCTACGGGTATATGGAGGACTACCCGATGGCCCGCAAGTACCGCGACGCTCGTGCGTTGGGCATCATCGGTGGACCGACGGAATTGCACCACGTCCTTATCGCTCAGGAGGTCTTCTCCGAGCAGGACGTCAAGATCGCGCCGTGAGGCTGAGGTGCGTCGCACGCACGGAACGTGCAACGCACCTATCGAGCACTGCAAGGCCTAGGGAGGTAGTGATGGATTTCTCGTTTTCTCCAGAGCACAAAGCACTGCGACGCTTGATTCGGGAGTTCGCCGAGAAGGAGGTCGCTCCCATAGCAGCAGAGATCGACCGAGAGGGACGGATACCGTTTGAGACCTTAAGCCAGATGGGTGAGATCGGACTGCTAGGCGTCTGCTTCCCGCAGGAGTACGGGGGGATGGGAGCCGGTGAGACCGGTTACTGCATCCTGATGGAGGAGCTGGGACGCGTCTGCACCTCAACGGCGACGAACGTTGGCGCACACATCGGCATTGGTGCGATGGCGATTCATCTGGACGGCACCGAGGAGCAGAAGCAGAAGTATCTGACACCGCTGGCGCGAGGGGAGAAGCTCGCTGCCTTCCTGCTGACCGAGTCCGACGCCGGCTCCGACGCGGCAGCGATTCGCACCCGTGCCGTGCGAGATGGCGATCATTGGGTCATCAATGGCACCAAGACCTTCAACACCAACGGCAGTTTCGCCGACATCGCAACCGTCATGGCAGTCACCGACCCCACACGAGGGGCTCGCGGTGGGATCACAGCCTTCATCGTCGAAGCGGACTCCCCGGGCTACGAGGTGGGCAGGCATGAGGACAAGATGGGCATCCGGGGAAGCTCCACGGCAGAGTTGGTCTTTGACAACTTGCGCGTTCCCCAAGAGAATGTGCTGGGCAAGGTAGGTGAAGGTTTTGTCACCTTTATGAAGTCGCTGGATATGGGACGCCTGACGCTGGGGGCGGCCTGCATTGGTGGCGCGCAGATGGCGCTGGATTGGGCCGTCCGCTGGGCCAAGACGCGCCGGCAGTTCGGTACCCTATTGGCTCAGAAGCAGTCGGTGCAGTGGATGATCGCCGACATGGCCACCGAGATCGAGGCGCTGCGCAGCTTGGTCTACCAGGCAGCCTGGCTGGTGGACACCGGTCAGCCTTTCACGCGGCTGGCGGCGATGTGTAAGCTGTACGGCTCGGAGGTTGCGTCGCGGGCCATCAATAAGGCAATGCAGATCCACGGCGCGCTGGGTTACTCACGCGACTTCCCTGTCGAGCGCGCCTTCCGCGATGCTCGCATCGGTGAGATCTACGAAGGCACCAATGAGATTCAGCGGATCGTCATCGCGTCGCGCGTCTTCCGCGAGTACGGCGTGCGGATTAGCCCGTGAGAATGGAGGAAAACTATGCGGATTGTTGTTATTCTCAGACGCGTGCTTGATCCCGCCGGCATCGTCGCTCACCGGCGGCTGCGTCGGTTGTTCATCAACCGCGAGGAGTACATCCTCCAGCCGGCGGATCACAGCGCGCTGGAGGCCGCACTGCGCATCAAGGACGCCAGCGAGGCCGAAGTGGTCGTCATCTCTGGCCAATCGGAGCCAAACGAAGACACGCTGCGACGTGGGCTTGCCATGGGAGCTGATCGGGCAGTCTACCTGTCCGGCGACGGGTTCGAGCACGCCGACAATGCTGTGGTGGTGCGGGCGCTCAAGGCCGCGATCGAGCAACTGGGACATGTCGACCTCGTCCTCGCCGGCATGACCACCCTGGATACCGGTCAGGGGCAACTGGGGCCCCGTCTGGCCGAGGCGCTCGGATGGCCGCAGATGACGGATGCCTGGTCGGTAGAGGCAATCAGTGGACACCTACAGGCCGTGTGTCGGGATGGAGACCAGTATGTCTCCGTCGAAGCTGATCTGCCGGTGGTCGTGACGGTGCAGCCTGGGGCACTCAAGCCGCGGTATGCCGATGGTACACGACTGATCAACGTCTACCGTCAGGAAGGAGAGATAGCCGACGCCCTGGAGCCGTGGGATGTGGTTGATCTTCTGACGCCCGATGAGCTTTCGCCGCTCATCGAGACTGTCGGGCGCGACTTCCCACCGGAGCGAGAACGGGGAGAACGTGTCGAGGGGACACCCGAAGAGATGGCTCACATGGTGGCTAACGCACTTCAACAACGGATGCGCGGGTAGGAGGGACCGTTATGGATGCTTCATACCTTGACTTAATGATGGCGCAGCAAGAGGAGTCCTTTGAAGAGGCCGAAGGTGGTGGCGGCGTATGGGTCGTCGCCGACGTTGTGGAGGGTCAGATTGCACCCGTGAGTCTGGAGGCAATGGGAGTTGCTCGCACGCTGGCCGATTCGCTGGGTGCGTACGTCTACGCCGTTCTGCTTGGCGACGACGTAACCTCACTGGCTCCGACGCTGTATCAGGCGGGCGCTGATGGCTTGCGTGTAGGCGACCACAAGGGGTTGTCTGCATTTGCCGTGGCTCCGTATCTGGAGGTCTTGGCCGATCTCTTCGAGGAAGAGCAGCCGGAGATCGTCCTCTTCGGGGCCACCGATGTTGGACAGGCACTGGCACCGCGGCTGGCGCAACGTATGGGAGGTGGGCTGATCGAGCACGTGACGGCGGTCACCCTCGAGGAGGCCACAAGAGCGGTTGAGGCTACCTTCCCGATCTACGGCGGCGAGTACTTCGAGATAAGGGCTTGCCCGGAGGCGCGACCACAGTTCCTTACCATCGAGCCCAGCGCGTTCGCGGCGCCTTTCCTCGACGAGTACCGTAGGGGCGAGCCCACGCCGCTCGATGTCGAGCTGGTGGAGCCGGCTACAAAGGTGCTAGGTCCGGCTGAGGGGTTTGAGTCGCCCGAGGTGCCGCTATCTGAAGCAACGGCGATCGTGTCCGTCGGACGCCAGGTCGGTGACGTCGAGCTGGCGGAGCGTCTGGCAGGGGAGCTTGGCGCCCATCTGGCCGGCGACCGCGGCGCCTGGGACGCCGGATTGATCGACGCTGAGCGGATCGTGGATGTGCGCGGTGTGACCGTTGCACCCGATGTGTATGTGGCCGTGGGCATCCGGGGCGACACCTTTCACAACGCGGCGATGGAGGACGCCAAGTTCATCGTCGCCATTCATCCGAATCCGAAGGCCCCTATCTTTGAGATAGCCGATCTGTGTGTAGAGGCGAAGCCGGAGGACGTGCTTCCGTCATTGCTGGAGGCGATGTAAAGCGTGAAGCGTAAGGCGTAAGGCGTAAAGCGTAAGACGTGAGTGTGCTTCAACTAAAGGGACCCTCTGGGAATTGTATCCCCGGAGGGTTCTTCTTTGATGGCAGAGCGG
>CAYQZG010000036.1:24254-29664 GCA_964421785.1 uncultured Anaerolineales bacterium | reverse complement strand
GGATTCATCCGATCGGCTGCTTCCGCGGTGTCTACGACAACTCGTTAGTGCACCCATGTGCTACACGAAGCGGTACAGAGCAGAGACAGAGCCACAGAGAGAAAAGCACCCCGACATGCTCTGCATCTCCTTGATGTGGCTCTGTGTCGTCGTCGGCTATCCTCTCCTCGCCGTCGCCAAGGCGTGCGGCCGCCCGCTGCGCTCCCGGGCCGGGCGTGACTGCTGCTCCGCCCACTCACCCGCCGAGTCCCGCAGCTGCTCCCGCACCGCCCTACCCAGCCGGCGCAACCCCTCGTCGATCTGGTCAGGGGGGTGAGCCGCAACGTTGAGACGCAGCGACGATGCCCAGGATGCCTGGGCGGTCCCGCCCGTCGACCCGTGCTGAGGGAAGAAGACAGAACCGACGGCGAAGGCCACACCGTGCTCAATGGCGGTGAGATACAGCTCACCGGCGGAGACGCACTCCGGCAGCGTGACCCACAGACAGAGCCCGCCCTTCGGTCGGGTCCACTGCGTCCCCTCCGGCATGCGGCGGGCCAGGCCGGCCAGCATCGCATCCCGCCGCTCGCCATAGACCCGGCGGATCGTCTCCAGGTGGGCAGCCAGGTGTCCGTCGTCCAGGTACTGGGCCAGCGCCCGCTGCATAAGGGGAGAGGTCAGGAGATCGGCCGCCTGCTTGCCCCGGATCAGCCGCTCCCGCAGTCGCTGCGGTGCAGCCACGTAGCCCACGCGGATGCCGGGCAGCAGAAACTTGGAGAAAGAGTTCACGTAGACCACGTGCTCTCCCCCATCCAGCGCTCTGAGGGCGGGGAGAGACGCGCCCTCGTAGCGCAGCTCGGAGCAGACGCCATCCTCCAGGATGGTGACGTCGTATCGCCGCGCCATCTTCAGCAGCCTATGACGCCGCTCAAGGCTCAGCGTCACGCCGGTCGGGTTGTGAAAGCCGGGGATGGTGTAGATGAGGCGTGGATCGTGGGCCGCGATCAGCTCCTCCAGAAGGTTCACGCGCAAGCCCTCCTCGTCCACCGGGACGCCGATCACCCTGACGCCGCTGCAGCGAAAGACATCCAGAGCACCCAGATAGGTGGGGCTCCCCGTAATCACCAGATCGCCGGGCTTGGTAAACACGCGGGTCACCAGGTCGAGCGCCTGCTGGGAGCCTGAGGTGACCAGCACCTCACCAGCGTCGACGCGGATGCCCTCCGCGGCCAGCCGCCGGGCGATGGACGCGCGCAGAGGCCGGTAGCCGGCCGCCTCGTCATACTGCAACGCCTCCCCGCCATCCCGCCGCAGGACCTGATTGAGCGCCTCACGAAAATCGCGCACGGGCAGGTGATCGGTGGCCGGGGCGCCCATGGCGAAGGAGATCAGATCAGGATGCTGAGCCAGATGGAGCATGTCGGCCAGCATCCCGCTGGCCGAGACGCCGTCCGGGCCCAGGAGCGTCGATTCCCAGTCGTAAGGCGTCTGCCTCACCGCCTGAACACGATGATGAGGATCGGCGACGAACGTGCCTCGCCCCACGTGAGCGTGCACCCACCCCTCTGCCTCGAGCTCGGCGTAGGCGTTGACCACGGTGATCCGGCTGACCCCCAGCTCGGCGGCGAGGGGGCGCGTGGCCGGCAGCCTGGCCCCCGGCAGCAGACTGCCGAATTCAATGCGCTCCTGCAGCCGGTCTTTGATTTGCAGATAGAGAGGACGAGATGCATCTCGCCGTAGATCGATGTTCATTCTACTCATTGATTATAAGTCCAATTTTGCCCCTTGCATAGTGCCAATCACCGATCAATTCCGTCAGTCCAATCGACGAACAGCGGCAGGTAGATGCGATGCCCGACATCGGCGAAGACCGCGCTGAAGGGTCCCCATCGCCCCTCGTCGTTCCGTCCGTGCACAAAGATGATGTGCCGCCCCAGGGCCAGCCCAGAGATATCCACCACCGCCTCCGCCCCCTCGGGCAGATCCCCCCACTCGCCGTCAGCCGCGCTCATCGGCAGCCCGGCGCCGTCGTCGCCGGGGACGTCCACAAAGTACTCCGCCCCGGCGATGGAAGGCGGCGTTTCGTCGCCCCAACGACGGTCGGCGATGGTGGCCGTGAGCTGCCCCGAACAGGTGACGGCCAGGCTCTGGACGTCAGGGCCGTAGGCGGTGAGGTAGGGCGTCCGGGCGATGCGGTGGGCGTATAGGAAGGCCGGCTTGTTCTCGGCCCAGAAGTCACGGCCAGCGTACCCGTCGATGCACTCATAGCGCGGGAAGAAGCCGCTGCAGGGCCCCCAGCCGCCTGGCCCCACCTCGAACGTGAAGGATGCGACGCCGAACGTGCCATAGGCCCAATCATCGACCGCGCCATCCACCGGGTAGAGCGTGCCCGAAGGCTCATACCCCTCGTAGTCAGCGGTCTCGGTCCAGGCGGCCAGCTTCCGCCCGATGGTGCGCAGCTGGGCGTCGTTGGGCGCACTGCCCCCGAAGCCCCACGGCCAAAGCACCAGGTCGCTATAGCTGTGCAGATTGATGAAGATGCCCGTAGTGGTGATGGGGGAGGCCGGGGCGATCTCATCGTCCCCGTTGGGGCCATTCTGATCCTTCATCACCGCCGCAAAGGCGCTCTCGAAGGCCTGCGTCTCCGGTTCCGAGCCGCGGCTCGGGCCGCGGTAGGTCTCTCCGCAAGGGTTGCCGCTGGAACCCCCGCAGCAGCCCCAGAGGAAGCTGTGGTTACGGTTCAGATCGACGCCCCAATCCTGGGGATCGGAACAGCCGTCATCCCAGTCCATGTTCTTGCGGCGGAAGCTGCCCCAGTTCCGCTCATTCTCCACGTGGCCATCGGGGTTGTGCATGACGAGGATGTAGGCCACGTGGTGGTCCACCAGCCACGTCACGTCGGGATCCACGCCGTAGCCTCCCTCGCCCTCGTAGCCTGCGGTCAGGTACTTGACGTAGCGGATGGCAAGCTCGGCCGTAGCCACTTCGCGGGCGTGCATGGCCGCCGACAGGAAGAAGGCCGGCTTATCCGCGAGAGCGCCGTAGGCCGGGTCCTCGTTGGTCACCCGCAGCAGCAGGATGTCGCGGTCGGGCTCGCCCGGCTGACCGGCCATCCAGGCGTCGCCCACGTCAGTCAGCTCCGTGAGGGTGGGATAAGCGGCTTCGACCTCTTCCAAGAAGTCGACCACGTAGCGACCGTCGGGATTGAGGTACTGGTCGTCGAAGTAGTAGTAGCGCGGATCGAGAGGGTAGGCGGCGCTCAGAACCGCGGTCTGCCCCTCATCCACCTCGACGCGATAACCCAGGTCCTCCAGCCAGCGCCGCTTCTCCGAGGCAATGGCGACCACGACGTAGCCCTCATCGAGGTGGACCTCCCAGATGTCGAGCTCACCGGCCACCGCGTTCAGGTGATCCCGATCGTGGACGTAGACGCGGGCGACGCGCGATCCGTCGTCGGCGCCGGGCAAGGGCAGCGACGGCCCGAGCGAGAGAGACGGGAACAGCGTACCCGTCGCAATCAACAGAGCCTGCACGACTAGAATGGCAAGCCGCTTTGTGCATCTCACGTCTGGTCCTCCTCGCAACGTTAAAACGTTCAAACCTTCAAACGCACCGGGTTTGATCCGATAGTGATCGGGGAAGAAGCCCGGCCCCGTAGATCAGCGCCCCCCCAGGACCGTCACCGTCGGACTCACGGCCGCCAGGGGGAACTCCTGCAGGATACCAGCCTGCTGCTAAAGGAGAAGAATCAAGCCGTGGGATCCGAAGGTGAGCGTCGGTGCTCCTCTGCTATTGAGGCGTCATCCCACCCAGATCGGCGAACTCCAGGCCCACTGATCGTTGAGCTGACGGACGCGGATGTAGTAGACGTCGCCCGGCTCACCGGTGTCCTCCAGCGCAAACTGCCAGTCGAACGCCCAGCGGCGCGGCGCGCGGTGGAACCGGTAGGCAGGCGAGGCGATCTTGCCCAGACGCCCGGCGCGCGCGCCCTCCAGCAGCGCCCCCAGCGGGTAGGAGATACGCCGCCCGTTAATCTCGGCCTCCACCGTCGCCGTGACGGGCATCTCCACATCCAGACAGATGCCCTGCGTGGCCGGCGTGCGGTTGTTGGGGTTTCCAAACGTCGTCGTCCAGAAGCGGACAGCCGGAGGACCGGCGTGGACCTCACCCTCGGGCTCCCAATGCGAAAGCGGGACGTCGTCCCGCGTTGAATCCACCTCCGTCGGGGCCACGACCTCCGGCCCGCGAAAGCGGGGCTCGACGGCCAGCAGCCGCCCTTCGCTGATCCCAAAGCGCACGTCCCAATCCGCGCGCATGCCCCGCTCGCCCCACCCCACCTCGAGAAAGAGCTTGGTGCGAACGGGGTTCTCGGCGCTGCGCAGCCGCGGCACGTCGCAGCGGGAGATGCGCCGCCAGAGCGCGTTGTTCTTGATCACGTCGATGCAGTCGATGGGCGCGCCGCCGACCACGTGCACAGCCAGCTCGCGTCGCTCAGTGAACGGCACCACTGCGCCCATAGGCCGCCCGTTGACCGCGAAGCGCAGCGCGATGCGATCGCCCGTGAGCGCGTACGTCCGCCTGGCCCAGAGCGCCTCCCAGATGGCGGCCCGGGTCCTCGCCGCCGCCCAGACGCCAGCGCGCCCGTGGCCGTAGCTGCCAGGGTGCGCGCTGTGATGATCCGTTGAGCCGATGACGCCGAAACGTTTTCCCTGCGCCAGGCCATACCGCATCGTGCTCTCATGATCCGCCGGGCCCATGACGTGCAGGAAGGGCCGCGGCCCCTCATCTGCCTCGCTGCACCCGTGCATGGAGACAATCTCGACGACGGGCGAGACCGCGGCGTCGAAGGCGTCCCAGTTGATGCCGCGCTGCCCGCGCTTGTAGCCGATGTGGTGCGGAAACGCCATCGCCTTCACGCCTCGAGCATGGAGCGCCCGCAGCCGCCGCTGCAGATCCGGCAGACCGTCGACCGCGGCTGGGGGACCAGCCAGAAGGTCGCCCCACGCGCCCGGATAGACGACGGTGTGGTCGCCGTCGGCGCTGCCGTGCATCTCGAAGCTGAGAAACGTCACAAACTCGCCGGCCCGGTGGAAGGCCTCGGTGGTCTGCTGCACCGCCGCCCATCGCTCGCGCAGCCGGGCAAAGCCCTCCTCGTGGAAGTCGACGATATACTGGATCGTCGGGTCGGGCTCGGGCATGTCGGGCCACAGGGCATGCCCCGTCACCGAGCAGAAGTCCAGCTGCTCCCGCGCGTTGCGGAACGCCGCCTCCAGGGTGCCGTGCCCGTAGGAGATGTCGCAGTGATTGTGGAGATCGCCATAGTAGGCGGTCAGCCCATCGTAGGCGCTCAGCTTGTCGGCAACCATCATCCTATTCCACACTCCCGGCGCATCCGCAACCCGCCACCCGAAGCGACCAGCCCGCGCAGCGG
>CAYQZG010000036.1:10748-24154 GCA_964421785.1 uncultured Anaerolineales bacterium | reverse complement strand
TCCGCTCTGAGCACGGTGGTTCAGCACCGTGCGCCCTCCCGCCGCCCCCTCACACTCCCGGCGCATCCGCAACCCGCCACCCGAAGCGACCAGCCCGCGCAGCGGGGTTCCGCTCTGAGCACGGTGGTTCAGCACCGTGCGCCCTCCCGCCGCCCCCTCACACCCTCGCATCGGGGATCTCCTCCATCTCCACGGTGACGCCCCCACCGTCCATCGACCGCAGGGCGGCCATCACCATGCGCGTCGCCTCCAGGCCCGCCCGCGCCGAGACGGGCGGTGCCCCGCCCAAGCAGAAGTGGCGCAGCTCCTTGACCAGAGCGACGTCGGCCCCGAAGTGCGAGTCCTCGAAGTGCTCATCCCGGCAGTCGAGCACCTGTTGCGTCTCTCCGTAGTCGGTCACAATGTCGAGCTCACCCCGCTGCCGGGTGAGGATCAGACGGCCCTTGGTGCCCACCAACTCCAGCGTCTCCTGATCCTCGGCGGGCGGCCCGAATATGGTGTAGAAGTACGAGGCGATGACACCGTTAGCGTAGGAAAAGTGGATACTGCCGTTGTGATAGAGATCGGAGCCGGGCGCGTAGACGCAGACGTCATCCATATACTTCTCCTCCTGTTCGGCCAGCCACGAATCGCCAAAGTGCACCACCAGGTCGGGGGCCGAGGGTGCACCGGTCTCGGGCTCGCGGCGGCGATAGGGGCAATCCCGGTGACAGAGATGGCAGCGAGGGGGCGCGTCGGGATCGGGCTCGATCACCGAACGCCCACCGAAGCCATGCACCTTGACGGCCCGGCTGCCGGTGAACCAGTTGAAGACGTCAAAGAGATGGCAGCCCTTGTCGTTGAGCGCACCACCCGACCAGGCCCGTCGCCGCCACCAGGCGGTCAAGTAGCGATGGTAGGGGATGACGTCGCGCACTTGCAGCATGATCAGATTCCCGATCACGCCCTCTTGGAGCAGGTCATAGGCCCGCAGCCACGCGGACTCGTAGCGGCGGGTGAAGCCCATGACCAACGGATTCCGGGTCTCGGCCTCAGCTTCCACGATGGCGACGGCGTCCTCGGCGTTCTGGGCCAGCGGCTTGTCGCAGTAGACCTTCTTGCCCGAGCGGAGGGCCGGGACGGCGAACTGGCGGTGGGTATCGGTGATGGAGGTGATGACGATCAGGTCTACGTCGGGGTCGTTGATCAGATCCAGGCCGTCCTGGTAGAGCCGCGGCACGGCCTCGCCGCCCTGCTGGATCGCGGCCTGCGCCTCGCCCATGCGCTGAGCGTTGCGGTCGCAGAGCGCCGTGATGCGAAAGCCAGTCTCGTGTGAGGGGCCAGAAGCCATGTTGCGGGCGATGCAGTAGAGCCCCCGCACACCCAGACCGATGATCCCGACGCCGATCGATGATTCATTGTGCATGGTGGTCGGCCTCCTTGGCACGGCGCTACAGCGCTTGTCGAAGTCTCTCACGTCGTCGGGCACGACCGAGGCCGTGACGTCGAAGAGAGTGGCTCAGATTATGCCCGATGCTGGCGCAAATTGCAAGGGAGGCACGCTACTTGAGAGGGAGCCAGGACGTGTCCATCGTGCTCGCCGGCCGCGTTGCCTCGCTGGGGGACAGGCCATCGGGATCATTGACCACCGCGCCCTCTGGGGCGGGCACCGGCCCATCGAGCAAAGGATCATCCGTGGCCTCCATCCAGCGGAAGAGCCTGCCGCGCATCTCCAGAAGCACGTCGCGCACGCCGGGACAGGAGGCCAGGTTGCATGCTTCGTTGGGGTCAAAGATCAAGTCGAAGATGTCCACGTGTGAGACCAACGCGTCAATCACGCGGCCCCCACGGAAGCCCCCCGGACCGCACATCACCAGCAGCACGCCGATGCCATGATCGGTAGTGATGATGACGAGCGTCTCTTCGGCGAGGCCGGCATCGTCAAGGGCGCGCAAGATCCGCCCATAGCTATCATCGAGGATCCGTGCGCTGGCCTTGAACGCAGCTAGATCGCGGCGCGTGGCCGGCGCGTAAAGCACCCCTTCCTCGGCCAGCCGTTGCATGTGCGGCGTGGGCACGGCATAGCCATAGGGCTGGATGTAACGTCCAGTGTCGTGCGAGTGGAGATAAAGGACGTTGGGATATTGGGCCACAGATGCCATGCATGCTAGCGCTTGACCGAGCCGGCCGCGACCCCGCGGATGATGAACCTCTGGAGGGCCAGGAAGAAGGCAATAATGGGAAGCATGCCCATATTGAGCGTCGCCAAGGCCAGGTTCCACCGGTCGGTATACTTGCCCAGGAAACTGAAAACGGCCAGCGGGATGGTGCGCTTCGCCGGGTCATAGATGACAAGCAGAGGCAAGAGAAAGTCGTTCCAGATCCAGAAGGCGTGCAGAATCACGACAGTGGCAAGCATGGGACGCATGATGGGCAAGACCACACGGAAGAACGTCTGAAGAGGGGTGCAGCCATCAATAATGGCTGCCTCTTCGACCTCCCGAGGCACCGACGCCTTTATGAAGCCGTGGAACAGAAAGACGGTGAAGGGCATCCCAAAACCCAGATAAATGATGATCAAGCCAGGGCGATTGTCCAGTAGTTGGAGTGTGCTGCCGACTTTCATCAGGGGGATCATGACCGATTGAAAGGGCACCACCATAGCAGCGACAAAGAGGGTGAAGATGGCGTTGTTGATACGATGAGGTTTTCGCGCCAGCCGCCAAGCAGCCATCGCGCCCACCAGGACCAGAAGAGAGATGCTCAGCACAGTGATGACAAGAGAGTTGAACGCTGCAAGAGGAAATCGCACGGTCGACCAAGCGACCTTGTAGTTCTCCAGAACCAATGGTCGCGGAAACGAGGCAGCGCTTCGCAAGACCTCACCGTAGTCCTTCAGGGAGTTGACGAATACGAGGTAAAAGGGCGAGATGAAGATGACCGCCAAAACTGTGATCAAGACGGTGAGCGCAACAAGACCAATTCGCCGATAAGTATGTTGCTTTTTCTTCATTGTTCAACCTCCAAGCTCTTTGTTGCATTGACCTGGAGCAAGGTGATCACGCCGACCACGATAAAGAAGATCACAGCCTTGGCAGAGGCGAGGCCGTAGTTGTTGTATTCAAACGCTTCCTCGTAGATATTCAAGGCGAAAGCTTCGGTACTCCCATAGGGGCCGCCCTGGGTCAGGGAGAAGATCACGTCAAACAATTTGGACGACCAGGACAGCATGAGGAAGAGGCAGACCGTGAACGCCGGGGTGATGAGAGGCAAGGTAACGTGCCAGATGACCTGCCACCAGGAAGCACCATCGATCTTGGCCGCCTCGATCAGGCTCTCTTCAATGGTGACAATGGCCGCGATGTAGATCACCATCAGGTAACCCGACGTCTTCCAGACAAAGACGATGACCGTCGCCCAGAAGCCCGTTGCAGGCGTCCCCAACCACGGAAGCTGGAAGAAGCCGAAGTTGGTCATTTCTGCAAAGGAGTTGAAGGCCGTGCCGAAGATGAACCGCCAGATGAAGCCCAGGATAATGCCGCCGATGACGTTGGGCAGAAAGAAGATGGCGCGATAGACCTTAGTGCCCCGCAGAGGCTGCGTCAGGGTCAGCGCAAGAAGCAGGCCCAGGAGATTCGAGAGAATCGTGCATGTCAGGGTGAAGCGAATGGTATACCACGCAGAACCCGCAACGCCCGGATCCTCGGTAAACAGATATCTGTAGTTTTCTAACCCGACCCAGGTGGCCTGCCTACTGACACCATTCCACTCAGTGAAGGAGTAGTAAATCCCAAAGGCAAAGGAAGAGCCGACGATCATCAGAAAGACAAAGAGCGCCGGGCCCACAAAAATGACATCGTCTCTGATACCTCTCAGACGCTTCAAACTCAAAGGCATGAGTCCCTCCCACCGAATCTATACGCATAGGGGCTCTATCGAAGGGCGCACCGCATCGACGGCGCTGTACCCTTCGATAGGAGCCATGGCTCAGACATATTGCGACCTAGGCCGCGTTCAAGAACAAGCCCCGTATGGCTTCCAAGCAAGCTTGGGAACTACGAGGGTGTTCTTGAACGCCTTCCTAGTCGATCAAGCGGCGCCAGATGTCGTCCAGCGACTGGAGGGTGGTCTCCCAATCAGCCTCACCCGCCACGTACTTCTGCATGGCATCGGACATCTCCTTGGGAGAACCATCCGGGAACTGCCCGAACACCCAGGGAATCGTCTTATCGTCACTGGAATAACGGAGGATATCCTGGCTGATCCCACCCAGCCCGGTGGGCTCGATGTCCCTGTAGGCGGGGATGAATCCAAACTCCTGAACCAGGTATTCTTTGCCGCGCTCTGACCCCACCAGGAAGTCCAAGAACTCACGGGCCGCTTCCTGTTCCCTGGGCGAGGAGTCACTGTTGACCACGAAGTAGAAGGGGACACCGACCGCGAGCTTGTCGCTGGCCTCAGCATCGTTGCTCAGCGGCATAGGCAGCAGACCGATCTGCGCGTCGGGATCCGCCTCGAGAATGTCCTTTTCCTTCCAGTTGCCCTGCTGGATCATCGCGACATCCTCGTTCACGAACATCTCCACCTGCTTGCGGTTATCCGTGGTCAGCGGATTGCGCTCACCGTGCGCCACGTTCAGGTCGATCAGCTGCTGGAGCGCCACAAAATGGTCATTTCCGGCCATGGTCTCGTCGCCTGCATAGACGGCGTCGAGGAAGGCCTGTGGGTCATCCTGTCGCGCAAAGGGGATGTTGATGAGGTGCAGCCCGTTGACCCACCACTCTCCGTAGCCGGTGCCAAAGGGTGTGTAGCCGGCCGCTTCGATCTTCTCCGCGGCCGCCTCCAATTCGTCGAGAGTGCGCGGTCGCTCCGTGATCCCGGCCTCCTCGAAGATCGCCTTGTTATAGATGTAGCCATACCCTTCCAGATTGACGGGCATCCCCATGATCTTGCCATCAAGCTTGAGCCCATCACGGGCGAAGGCCACCGCCCGGTCCACCCACGGCTCATCACTGAGATCGGTCAAGTAGTCGCTGAAGACATCCGCCTGCGCGGGCCCCTCCACGATAAAGATATCCGGGCCATGGCCCGCCGCGAACTTCGATTTCAGAATCGGCATCCACTGCGAACCGCCACCGATGATCTCGTTGACAAAGGTGACGTCCGGGTTCAACTGCGAATACTCGTCGGTGAGCGCCTGCCACTCGGTCTGTAGGTTAACCTTGAAGTGGAACACGTGAAGTTCGATAGACCCCTCTTCCACAGGCTCAGGCGTCGCCTCAACGATTCGAGTCACCTCGACCTCTTTTTCGACCGGGACCTCTTTCTCGACCTCGACCTCGACCTCCTTCTCGACGATCCTCGTCTCAACGACGGTGACGGTCTCCGGTTCAGCCGACCCACAGGCCGTTGCAACCAACATCGCAAGAGCCAGGGTTAGCAATAGAATCATCCTCTTCTGGTTCATTTTTGACGAACTCCTTTCAGAAATAGCTTTGACCTAGCCGACTTGATGAGCGATCGAAAACTCAATGACCCATCCTCACCTCCCTTCAGGATAGAAGGGGTTTCTCAGGAAGTTGTTCGTTGCCAGTTCCTTGTGCGTGATGTATAATACGAAAAGGCAAAGGGCGGTATCCCAAAGAGCACAGGGATGCACGCCAGGCGTCTTGTCGACCCGTGGAGATACCGACTAACTTGGCGGTGAGGCGGTATCTCCTCAATTTCTTCCTAAGAGCCCCCCTGGTTCGGAAAGTACACAACGGGAAACCCAAAAGATCGAACGACGGTCAGTCAAAGACCATAGAAAGCCCTGTCCTCCACCATAGACAGAGGCAGGACGACCTGGGCGTCATGAGAGCCTGCGGACCACGTAATAGTCATCGGTGGCGTGGACCACCAGGACGATAGCCCCCATCACCGTGGCACTTCGGCCCAGCGTTGAGGCCACAATGCGCGGGACCCGGGGAATCACCCCTTCGATGCGTTGATAGACTCCCTGAATCAGAATATCCGCCTGCTGAGCCACTCCACCGGATAACACCACTAACTCCAGATCCAGCAGCGTGTTGACATTTGCAATCCCCAGGGCCAGGTAGTCAATCGTCTCCTCTACCACGTCGTCGGCCCACACCTCCCCCGCCCGGGCGGCTTTGAACACCTCCCCGGCCGCGGGGGTGTCGGTTTCCCCAGAGGCGCGCAGCCGCCGAGCTGCCCGCTCACCGATGCCGGTGCCGGAGATGATGCTTTCGAGCGCGCCGAAGGCATCATAGGACGTCCCCAGGGCGTGAACGTCGGGCACGATATACCCCACTTCCCCTGAAGCCTTCGAATGACCGCGATAGAGCGCGCCTTCCAGGATCAAGCCGGCTCCCACGCCGGTGCCGATGCTAATCAGGACCATGTTCTGCACGCCCCTGCCGGCCCCAAACCAATGCTCGCCCAGAACGGCCAAATTGACGTCGTTATCCACAAAGACGGGCAGGTGAAAGCACTCCTTCAAGCGGTCCTGAAGGGGAAAATCACGCCAATTCAGGCTGGGGGCCCATTCCACAACGCCAACCCTGTTTTTCGTGATGCCGGGAGCCCCTACAGCGATGCCGCGCATGGTCTGCCCGTTCGGCACGTGTTCCAGCAACGTCTCAACCATGCGAATCACCAGGGTGAAGCTCTCCTCTCCCTCCGTCCCATGGTGCTGCAGATTGACCTCGTGAAGAAGATCACCGCCGATATTCGCCAAGGCCCCGTAGAGCTTGGTGCCCCCCAGATCGATACCGATGACCGAGTAGGCATCCTTGTTATAGGCAATGAGGTTGCGCTTACGCCCTCTGCCCTTCTGCACCTGCCCCGCATCGACCAGCAATCCCTCCTCAAATAAGTCATCAACAACACGCATGACCGTGGGCATGCTCACGTCCAACCGGTTGGCGATGGCCGTGCGGGAGGTGGGAGAGTTTAGGCGGATGAACTCCAGAATGGCAGAGCGGTTAATAAGCCGCATCTGATTGGCGTTGATCGTCCTAGGAAGCATAGAAGAGTCCTTTGATGACACACCAGGAGGCAGTCAAGTTACTTACTTTCTGTAAGTAAGTAACATTATATCAGAAGATCGCAAGAATGTCAAGGATTTCACTCTTAGGCAACACCTCTGTCCCCACCTGGAGCGTACAATATGCAAATTATCTATTGACAAGTTACATATAGTGTGATATACTAGAATAGAGCACAGGGGACGAAACTCGCTGGTACTCATCGCGGTTGGCTAGTGGCAGTGCACGTGGTGCGGAAGCCCGAAATGCCCCTCTACATCGTCTACGCTCGTCAGGAATTGGGCGCACCGCCACGAGCCATCGGCTGGTTTATGCTGGCCCAGGTGCTGGGCGGCGTGCTGGCCAACCTAGTCTGGGCAAGGCTGATAGATGAGCGTGGAAGCCGTCACATGCTCTCCATCTGCGCCACCGTCTCAACGCTGACCCCGGCCCTGGCGGTCCTGCTGGCGCGAGTGGGTTGGACCGGGCTGCTGCCAGTGATCTTTCTGGGCGGCGCCACCTTCAACGGGCGCCAGGTGGGGTTCTCCAGCGCCCTGCTGGAACTGGCCCCCGCCACCGAGCGGCCGACGTATTCCGCGCTAAACGTTGGCTCTACTGAAGAAAGGTGCTCTGAGCCCCGTCTCGGGGCGATTTGCCAGCCCAGGGACGGGTTCGTGAGCTTCTTTCAGGAGACCCAACGTTGTATTGATCTTGCCCGTAGCCTTCCTGTCCTTGATAGCCGGAGTGCTGCTGGAGCGGTGGTCGTACCCAACGTTGTTCCTCGTCGTCGCAGGGTTTATCGGCATGGGAGCGCTGTTGACGCGGCGCTTGCCAAAGAGACACAACAGCAGAACATGAAACTGAAGGAGACTTGAATGAAGAAGATTGCAGTGAGCGGAAAGGGCGGCAGTGGAAAGAGCTCAATGGTCGCCCTTCTGGCAAACGCAATACGCAAGAGAGGATATCGAGTCTTGGTCGTCGATTCAGATGAATCAAATCCGGGGCTCTATCGAAAGCTGGGCCTGGAAAGCCGGCCCACTCCTCTTCTGGAGCTCGTCGGGGGGAAGAGTCACGTGTTCCAGACGTTCTCAGAGGAGTCCGAGCCCTCCCGGAATCTCCTCACACGCGAGGAGATTCACATCGCAGATATTCCCCGCGAGTACATCGTGGAGAGAGACAGTGTCGCGTTCGTCTGCATAGGGAAGATCCTCCAGTCGCTTGAGGGCTGCGCCTGTCCTATGGGCGTGTTGAACCGCGAGTTTCTGGGGAGGCTATCTCTCAGGAAGGACGAAGTGGCCCTTATCGATATGGAGGCCGGTATCGAGCACTTTGGCAGAGGCGTTGAGACGAGCATCGACAGCATGCTCATCGTGACCGAGCCGTCCATGGATTCTCTGGAGTTGGCCGAGACGATGAACACTCTCGCTGCTGATGTGGGGATGGAGAACGTGTGGACGATCCTCAACAATGTCCCGTCAGAGGCAGTCGACTTGAAACTGCGGAATGAACTGGAGAGAAGAGGGGTCGCTGTGATTGCATCCATCGGTCACGAGCCGGAGATCTTCCAAGCCGGCCTCGAGGGACGCCCTGTTCGTACCGACGAGTTGAAGACAGATATGGAGAGCCTACTGGATCGGTTGCTGTAGAGAGGATGATCATGTGTTTAGCCACGGTTTATGTTGAAGAGAATGGTCAACGGGAGCCGGTGATGCGCGACGTAGCTTGGATCGAGCCTAAGGATGGCGGACTTGAGCTGGTGACCCTCATAGGAGAAAGCAGGCTATTTCAAGCGCAGATCAAGAGCATCAACCTGATGGACAGTTTGATCGTTCTAGAGCGGGTGACGACCGAATCTGCCCCGGAACCACCCGATGACTAGGGGGAAAAGCTGCGGCCTATGAATCGGAGGCCGACGAGGCCACGTACCTCACTCGGTTCCGGTGCACGGTTGATGGAGCGGCGACTGGGACGGCTGAGGATCCCTATCTGGCACGAGCGTTAAGGAGAGATGACTGTGGTGAGAGGAGCGAGAAATGAGAATCACAACGGTCTTCTACGACACGGCACTAGATGAGGACGTCAAGTCTGGCTAGGGCTTCGCCTGCAAGATGGAGACTGACGAGGCGACGGTACTCTTCGACACGGGCGGGGATGGATCTAAGCTTCTGAACAATATCCAGATTTGACATCTCGACGGCCTTCAGTATAATATACCCCAGATCAGCGGGTGTAGTTTAGCGGTAGAACGTCAGCTTCCCAAGCTGAATGTCACGGGTTCGAGTCCCGTCACCCGCTCTCAGTAGAACAGCCGTCGCAATCGAGAGAGATGACACGAACCGTCGGTGAATGCGCCGACGGTTTCGCTTTGCACGTAGGACGTTCGGGAGACCCTATGGATCAGACACAGATCCGCGATTTCTGCATCGTGGCCCACATCGACCACGGCAAGTCGACGCTGGCCGACCGGCTGCTGGAGCTGACGCACACCGTCGCCGACCGGGAGATGATGGACCAGGTGCTCGACTCCATGGATCTGGAGCGCGAGCGCGGGGTGACCATCAAGGCCTCGGCGGTGCGCATGCGCTACACCCCCGCCGGGCCGGATGAAGCGGAGGCGGATAGGCCATCCTACGAGCTCAACCTGATCGACACCCCCGGCCACGTCGATTTCTCCTACGAGGTGAGCCGCGCGCTGGCAGCCTGCGAGGGAGCGGTGCTGGTGGTCGACGCCGCCCAGGGCATCGAGGCCCAGACGCTGGCCAACCTCTACCTGGCCCTGGAGGCCGACCTGGAGATCCTCCCCGTGGTCAACAAGATCGACCTGGAGATGGCGCGCACAGTGGACGTGACGCTGGAGCTGGCCGCCCTGCTGGGCGTCGACCCCGACGAGGTGCTCCACGTCTCGGCCAAGGAAGGCTGGGAGGTGGAGCAGGTGCTGGAGGCGGTGGTGGAGCGCTTCCCCCCGCCCGACGGCGACGAGGAGGCTCCCCTGCGCGCCCTGATCTTCGATTCGCACTACGACCCCTACAAGGGCGTGGTGGCCTACGTGCGGGTGGTCGACGGCGCGCTGGAGATGGGCTCCCACCTGCGGCTGATGGCCACCGGGGCCGCCACCGAGCCGATGGAGATCGGCGCCTTCGCCCCGCAGATGACCGAGACGGGCAGGCTGGAGACGGGCCAGGTGGGCTATGTGGCCACGGGGCTGAAGACGGTGCGCGAGTGCCAGGTCGGCGACACGCTCACCAGCGCCACGGAGCCGGCGGCGGAGGCCCTGCCCGGCTACCGCCCCGTCAAGCCCATGGTCTTCGCCGGGCTCTACCCGGTCGAGGCCGACGACTTCCATCTGCTGCGCAACGCGCTGGATAAGCTACAGCTCAACGACGCCGCGCTGACGTTCGAGCCGGAGACCTCGCAGGCGCTCCAGTACGGCTTCCGCTGCGGCTTCCTTGGCCTCTTCCACATGGAGATCGTCCAGGAGCGGCTGGAGCGGGAGTACGACCTGAACCTGATCGCCACCGCCCCCAGCGTCGGCTTCCGCGCGATCACCCACGACGGGGAGGTGGTGGAGGTCTCCAGCCCGGCCGACCTGCCGGAGCCGCACCGCATCGAGGAGATCCACGAGCCGTGGGTCAGGATCCAGATCTTCAGCCCGTCGGCTTACATCGGCCCGGTGATGGAGCTGATCATGCAGCGGCGCGGCGAGTACGTCACCACCGAGTATCCGGACAGCGAGCGCGTGATTCTCACCTTCGAGATGCCGCTGGGGGAGATGATCGTCGACCTGCACGACCGGCTCAAGTCGGCCACGCGCGGGTACGCCTCCATGGACTACCACTTCATCGGCTACCGCGCCGAGGATCTCGTCCGCATGGATATCCTCGTCAACAAGGAACCGGTCGACGCGCTCTCGCTCATCGTCCATCGCGACAAGGCGTATGAGAAGGGCTCCGCGCTGGTGACCCGGCTGAAGGACGTGATCCCCGAGCAGCTCTTCCCGGTGCCGATCCAGGCGGCGCTAGGCAGCCGCGTCATCGCCCGGGAGACGGTGAAGGCGCGGCGGAAGGACGTCCTCTCGGGGATTTACGGCGGCGACGTGACGCGCAAGCGGAAGCTGCTGGACCGGCAGAAGGAGGGCCGCAGGCGGCTCAAGCAGCTGGGCGAGGTGGCCATCCCCCAGGAGGCGTTCCTCGCTGTGCTGCGGCTGGACGACGACTGAGGTCGTCGCCCGCCGAGACGGCGTCAGTTGCTCAGCACCGCGTCCGGCAGCGCGCATTCGCGCCGCCATCGCGGCGCCGCGTGGATCGTCGCGGTCGGCGTGACCACCCAATCCATGCGCCGATCGTGGGGGGCGCAGGGCAGCTCGTCCGCCAGGCAGCAGTCATAGCAGACGCCGATCCGCACAGCCGACGTTCGCACCAGGAAACGATCGTAGAACCCTCCGCCGAAGCCCAGGCGCCCGCCGCGCCGGTCGAAGGAGACGCCGGGCACCAGCACGACGTCCAGCTCCTGGGGGTCCACCACCGGTGCGTCGGCCGGGGGCTCGAGCATGCCGAAGGGATGGCGGACGAGGGCCTCCGGCCAGTAGGGATGGAGGATCAGGCGCTTGCCCTCAATGCGGGGCACGATCCAGTCGATGTCGGGCAGCAGCTCGAAGAGCAAGCTCAAGTCGACCTCGTTGTTAAACGCCAGGTAGGCCATCACCGTCTCCGCCTCGCGCAGCAGCGTCATCTCGGCCAGGCGCCGACAGAGCGCGGCGGAGTCATCGGCGACGCTAGCGACGGGCAGGCTCTCACGAACGGCAAAGTACTTCTCACGCAGTTTCGGTTTATCCATAAGATTACCAAGACCTTAGCGAATAGGCAGGGCGCGCCCCGTGGCGCTGCGGTGGACGCTGCCGAAGTCGCGCAGCCCGTCCAGTTGCTCCACGGTGAAGACCGGCCCATCCTGACAGACCAGCAGATCATCCAGCGCGCACTGGCCACAGATGCCGAAGCCGCACTTCATGTACCGCTCCAGGCTGAACTGACCCGAGATCTCGTGCTCAAGGCAGAGCCGGTGCAGGGCCACCAGCATCAGCTCCGGGCCGCAGGCGTAGACGGCCAGATTCGGCTCCTCGGCCATCAGGCGCGAGACGACCCCGGTGACGTAGCCTCGCTCGCCACTCGACCCGTCATCGGTGGAGATGAGGACCCTCACGCCCAGGGCCTCAAATTGCTCCACGTAGAGCAGATCGAGCGCCTTGCGGGCGCCGACGGCGACCGAGGTGGGCACCCCGGCGTCGGCGGCCCTCCGGGCGAGGAAGTAGAGTGGCGCCGCTCCGTATCCACCGGCCACCAGCAGCGCCGGGCGACCCTCGTCCAGCGAGAAGCCCTTTCCGTACGGCCCCCGCCACCCCACCTGATCGCCCACCTTGCGGCGGTGCAACGCCGTGCTGAAAGGCCCCACCCGCGACACCGTCAGTGTGAGGGGGGCCGGGCGAGCGATAGCGATCGGTTTCTCGTCTACGCCCGGCAGCCAGAGCATCACGAACTGGCCGGGCTCCGCATCCGCGACCTCCGCGTCGAGCACGAACGTGCGAATGGCCCGGGTCTCATCCCGAATCTCCTTGATGTTTACAATTTGCGGAAGACTCACGCTTGACTCCTTCCACCAACTCCGGGCAGAAGTCTAACACAGGAAGGGCGTTCTGAAAAGCAGCCATCGCTTCATCCTCGATTATCTCATTGAGGA
This sequence comes from uncultured Anaerolineales bacterium, assembly GCA_964421785.1. Classification (GTDB taxonomy): domain Bacteria; phylum Chloroflexota; class Anaerolineae; order B4-G1; family B4-G1; genus SKLM01. Next base: position 11,417 of record CAYQZG010000036.1, on the reverse strand, counting down.
GGTGTTCAAGAGGCAGCCTAAGCCCGTCCACCGGGGACCCCACGGTGCCCTACTGGCACGAGCCCCTCTATCGGGCGAAGGTATGGGCACACGGCGACTGGTGGCGGCATATCAACCTCCCCATCCTCTGCTACGGACACTGCAACTTCGAACCTGAAGAGGTGTTGTTCACCTTCACGCTGCTCCGCCTGCAGGTGGAGGGTTTCACCCTGTTCAACGCTGACAACGCGCTTACGGCCGACCAGTACCACGACTACGTAAAGACTGATGTAGCGCCAAGAGAGCGTAGACTCACCTGCGACATGCCGTTACGGCGGTCTAAGGTGGTCCACGCGGTGACCTTCGCGGAAGGATGGGGGGGGGTTGCGAGACGGCTACCTGTGTGGTATACTCAGCTCTGCATCTGATCTCTCCACAGTCCAACATCGCGATGCCGCACAGCGAGACGCCTGGGCAGCCCGTGGGCCACCTAGCGCTGTCCCACCGGGCTTCCGGTCTTGGGCACCCACAAGCTGCCCTACAGCTCATAAGGAGTGTACGATGTGTAAGCTCGGCCTGCTCAGTAGTCTCTTTGCCTTGTTGGTGCTCACTGCTTCAGCCTGTGCAAGCGCAACACCAGAACCGACGATCGTCATGGAGCCGACGAAAACACGGCGTCCAACGAACACG
>CAYQZG010000036.1:0-10648 GCA_964421785.1 uncultured Anaerolineales bacterium | reverse complement strand
AGGGTAATCGCTTCGCCTTCTCACCCGACGGCCGAATGCTGGCTACAGGAAATAGACGCGGCCCTGTGCGCCTATGGCAGAGCCCGGACGGCACCCTGATGCGAACGCTGGAGGACGAGCCCGAGGTTGAGTGGGAGGCCAAATCTGCCGAGAGCGTCGCCTTCTCGCCCGACGGCCGCATCTTGGCCTCCGTTGTCACCACAGCGTCAGCCAGAGTGCGCCTATGGCAAGTCTCGGACGGCGCTCTGCTGCACGACCTGGACGCGTACGCTAGAAGGCTGGTCTTCTCCCCTGACGGGGAGGTGCTGGCTGCAGTGAACAACTCAAGCGCTGCACTCTTTTCGGTAGAGGACGGCAGTTTGATTCGTAGACTCCCCGAGCAAGGAATCTTGGGTTTTTTTGCCTTCTCTCCTGATGGAAAGACGCTGGCTGTAGGAAGCTACCTTCCAGGTGATAGGGAGCAGCAAACCGTGCGTCTGTGGCGGGTTCCAGATGCTGCGCCGCTGTGCACGCTGAGCCACCATGCAAGACACATCGCGTTCTCCCCTGACGGGCAGATCCTGATTTCAGGTTCTGACGACCATGCAGTCCGCATCTGGCGGGTTGCTGACGGAGCCCTGCTGCACACGCTCCAGAGGCACTGGAGGGGCGGCGACAGCGTGGCGTTCTCGCCCGACGGCCGGACCCTTGCCTCGTGTACCGCTTTCGGTGAGGCGTGTTATGTGTGGCGCCTGCCGGAAGCTCTGCTGAAGCAGGTTGAGTGACAGGGATGGCCTTCACTAGGGAGGCCGGAATCAGTGTCTGTTCCCGTAGGTGACGCAGCGGCAGGCTCACGGGGGGATGCGGACATCTTACCTGGGCGAGATGTCATCCAAGACCTGGGCAGGGTACGACTGACCATGGGCAGGATGCCGCCTAGGACAGACGATGCTAGAGAACGGCGGTGGACGCGGAGTTGCAGGTTTGCACCGCGCAGGGTTTGAGGTAACGCTTTCGAGGGGCTTGCTTGCTCATCACCTGGCGTGTATAATGGGCCTCAGATACGTCAGCGATCCCGATCTCTCCAGCTGAGCATCCCGTGCGCCCAGGCAGAGACCGGCAGCCATGCGGCTCGAATCAGCCCCAGAAGAACACGCACCGCGAACGAAGGCTGGAGACGACCAGTGCGTTCCATGGCTCGCGAGCATCGGGACCGTCCGCCGAGGCAGACTGGGATGGGCGCTCTAGCGCGCGCCCTCTATCCGCGAGGACCTACGGTGGGATCGGGAGAAAGGTTCCCTTTCAGCATCAACCTGCTTACCACCCTGCTGCTGGCGGCAGCCTCGGGCGGCCTGTGCATCGGTCCTGCCCATGCCCACGCCCCGGGATCGCTGCCACATGCCTGTCGGGCGGACACATTCCCATCGCACATAGCCCATAGCACATCACCCGCTGCGCAACGCTCGTTGCGCAGCGATGGCCAGCTCAAGGCACGGATCGCGGATCCGCGCCGAGCGCCGAAGGGAGAGCAGGTCCCGGACGCGCTGGGAGCCTTGGAAGAGCAAGGTGATCCATCCATGCGGAGGGATGGCGGTGACACGCCAGGGCATGCCGACCAAAGCCTCACCTTCAGGCACCTCACGCTCGACGACGGCCTCTCCCAGAGCTCCATCTACTGCATCGCGCAGGACGCGCAGGGGTTCATGTGGTTCGGCACCGAGGACGGCCTCAACCGCTACGATGGGTACGAGATCGAGGTCTACAGACACGATCCCGATGACCCCTACAGCTTGAGCAGCAGCTACATCGTGGCCTGTGAGCGCGACCAGCGCGACGTCCTCTGGATTGCCACGCGGGATGGCACGCTGCAACGGTATGAGCCGGAGACCGACCGGTTCATCCGCTATACGCTAGCCCTGAAGGATCCCTTCGAGCGGAGGGGGAATGAGTTCACCACCCTTTGCGGGGACGAGCGCGGTCACTTGTGGATCGGCACCTATGGCGACGGGCTGGTGCGCTACGATCCGGAGGAAGATGGTTTCACGTACTACCGGCACGACCCGAATGACGCCACCAGTCTGAGCCATCGGCTTGTCTTCAAGGTCCTGGAGGACCGCGACGGGGTGATCTGGGTAGGCACGGAGGGGGGACTCAACCGGTACGACGCCGAGACCGACAGCTTCGTCCGCTACCCGTACCGCGGCTTTCCCCCGAGCGGTTACCAATACGACCCCCCCGTCCACGACTACGATCCGGCCTACCAGCCGGACAACGAGAGCGCGCTGGCCAGCCCGGCGGCCACGCATCTTCTGGAAGACCAGGCGGGGCGACTCTGGGTTGGGACGCGGTACGGAGGGCTCAATCGGCTGGACCCTGAGACCGGACACTTCACGGCGTATCCCTTTGACCCGGCGTTCGAGCCGGAGGCTGCCAACACCTTCTCCGGCAACTCGGTGCGCCAGCTGCTGGAGGATCGCCAAGGCCATATCTGGGTCAGCTCAGCGCACTGGAACGTGGACGAGACGCGCACGTTCGCCCGTTTAGGGCTGGAGCGGCTCAACCCGGAGACGGGGGTCATCACGCGCTACCCGGCGAACCCTGAGAACCCGTGCAGCCTGCCACACAACGCCATTTGGCGCATGTATGGCGATGCGCGGGGGACGCTCTGGTTTCACACCTTCGCCGGCGGCCTGGAGGTCTACGATTGGGAGACGGGGTGCTTCGAGCACTATGGGCACGATCCTGAGGATCCGCAGAGTTTGAGCGGGGAGGGCATCACCCGTTTCTACGAGGATGCGGCTGGGGGGGTGTGGATCGGCACGGGCCTTAGCGGGGTCAATCTCTACGATCCCACCTGGTCGAAGTTCCCCACTTACCGGCTACCCAATCTGGGGAGCGAGCGTCTGAGCAACAACTCCATCTGGTACTTCGCCATCTCGCCCCAGGACCACGACCCGCGGGAACCCGCGCAGGCACTGTGGGTCTCAACCTTCGCCGGCATCAACTACTGGGACCGCAACGCCAATACCTTCACATTCTACGAGATCGACCCCAAGCTACCCGACAACCAGGCCTACGCCGTCTTGGAGGACACCGAGCGCAGCACACTCTGGCTGGCGACAGGCATGGGGCTGGAGCGGGCGGCTCTGCCTGACGATGGCTCCGGCGCACCCGAGACGCTGGGCTTCACCCGGGTTCTGACCCGCTCGAGCGCCTCGGTCGGGCTCGTGCTTGACCTCCACCCGGCGGGCCCCGACCAGATGTGGGTGGCCCAATACGGCGTTGGTCTCCAGCGCTACGACCTGGAGACTGAGGCGATCGTGGAGACCTACCGCCATGACCCCGACGAGGAACAGAGCCTGAGCGACAGCCGCATACAGCGGATCGTCCCGGGGGAAGACGAGACGCTGTGGCTGGTGACGACGACGGGCATCGACCACTTCGACCCGGCGACGGGACTGTTCAGGCACTACCTCCACGATGCGGAGGATCCCCAGAGCGTGGCGGAAGAGGTGATCTGTCTGTACGAAGATCAAGCCGGCACCGTGTGGCTAGGCACGCTCGGCCAAGGCCTGCAGCGCCTCGAACCGGAGGAAGGACACGTGACGGCCAGCTACGGCGAATCGGAGGGCCTGCCCAACGATGTGGTCTACGGCATCGTGCCGGACGAGGCGGGCCGCCTATGGTTGAGCACCAACCTTGGTCTGACCCGGTTCGATCCTGCAGGCGAGACCTTCGAGAGCTATACGGTTGCCGATGGCCTGCAGAGCAACGAGTACAACAGTCGCGCGGCCTTCCGCGCTCCAGACGGTGAGATCTTCTTCGGCGGGGTCAACGGCATCAACGCCTTCTACCCGGAGGCCATCGCGCCCAACCCGTATGTGCCGCCCATCGTGATCACCGAGGTTCGGTTGGGGCCGCCCCAACCGGCCCGAGGAAGCGGCCTGCCTGGTAGTGCCAGTCTCCCTGACGGGTCGACACCCAGCTCCGAGAGCGAGGGGCTCCTGCAGGCCCCGGCCCACGCCGCCCAGGGGATCGCGCTGTCTCACCGCGACCGGGTCGTCTCATTCGAGTTTGCCGCACTGCACTACGCCATCCCGGAGCGAAACCAGTATGCCTACCAGCTGGAGGGTTTCGATAGGGCTTGGAACTACGTGGGCAACCGCAGGTTCGCCACGTACACGAACCTGCCCCCAGGCCAGTACACGTTCCGCGTGAAAGGCTCAAACAGCGATGGCGTCTGGAATGAGCAAGGTGCTTCGCTGTCTGTCACCGTCACGCCCCCCTTCTGGGGGACGCTCTGGTTCCGCGGCGGCTTGGTGCTGCTGCTGATCGGCGCAGCGGCCGTCGCCTATCGCCTGCGCGTCAGAGACATGCGGGCGCGCAGCCGCGAGCTGGAAGCGGAGGTAGCGAGCCGCACCAAGGAGCTAGCCGGCGTGAACGCCGTCGCAGCCGTCGTGAGCCGCTCGCTGGATCTCGAGGAGATGCTCGCCAACGCCCTGGACGAGACGCTGCAGGTGATGGAGATTGAGGCGGGGGGCATCTACCTGCTGGACGAGCAAGCGGAGCTTTTGACCCTGGTCGTCGAGCGCGGGTTCAGCCCCGAGCTCGTCGCGGAGATCGATGGGCTGCGCGTGGGCGAGGGATTCTCTGGCCGGGTGGCCCGGTCGGGCGAGCCCTTGGTGGTGAGGGACGTGTCGGAGGATCCCCGTCTGACGCGGATGATGGTAGGGGAGAAGGGGCTGCACTCGCTGGCCGTCGTCCCCTTGCGTGCCAAGGGTATGGTGCTGGGAACCCTGTTCGTGGTCACGCGAGGGCATCGCGCCTTCAGCGATCAGGACGTGGGGCTGCTGGTCTCCATTGGCAGCCAGATCGGGGTGGCAGTTGAGAACGCCCGGCTCTTCGAGGCGGAGCAGCGGCGGTCGGAGCAGTTCCGCGTGATCAGCGAGGTCGGCCGGCGCACGACGTCCATCTTGTCGCTCGACGACCTGCTCAACGAGATCGTCTCCTTGATCCAGGACAGTTTCGACTACGATATCGTCGAGATCGGCCTGGTGGAGGGCGAGGAGCTGGTGTTCCAGGCCGGGGTCGACCGGGGTGCGGAGACGTCATTCCCGGGCTTCCGCATCCTGGTGGGCGATGAGGGCATCACCGGGCACGTGGCGGTCACGGGCGAGCCGCTTCTCATACCCGACGTGAGCCAGGACGAGCGGTTCGTGCAGTTCACGGACGCCGGGACCGAGACGCGCTCGGAGCTCGCCGTCCCGATCAGAACCAAGGAGAAGGTAATCGGCGTGCTCAACGTGCAGAGCCAGCAACTGGATGCGTTTGACGAGACTGATCTAGCGGTCATTCAGGCTCTGGCCGATCAGGCGGCCACGGCCATCGAGAACGCACGCCTCTTCGAGGCAGAGCAGCGCCGGGCGGAGCAGTTCCGCGTCATCAGCGAGGTGGGACGCCGGATCACGTCGATCATCAGCATCGAGAGCGTGCTGGAACAGGTCGTCCAGCTGATCCACAGCGCCTTCGGCTACGACCACGTCCATATTGGGCTGGTCGAGGGGGATGTCGTCATCTACCGGGTTGGCGCGGGCCACCTATGGGATGACCCGGATTTCCAGTTCGAGCCCAACCGCCTGCGAGTGGGCGAAAACGGCGTCACCGGTTGGGTGGCGGCCACGGGCGAGCCTCTTCTGTTACCGGACGTGAGTCAGGATCCACGCTACGTGTGGATGCAGGGCAGCGAAACCCGCTCGGAGCTCACAGTGCCCATCGTACTCAAAGGCGAGGTCATCGGTGTCCTGGACGCACAGAGCGACCGGCTGAACGCCTTCGACCAGGCTGACCTACGCGTCATCCAGGCGCTCGCGGACCAGGCCGCGATTGCCATCGAGAACGCCCGTCTCTACGAACAGGCCCAGCGGCTAGCCGTGGTGGAGGAGCGCCAGCGCCTGGCGCGGGAGTTGCACGACTCCGTGACCCAGGCGTTGTACGGCACGACGCTGTACGCCGAGGCCGCCTCGCGGCAGCTGGCTACGGGACAGACAGACATGGCCAGCGAGCATCTGCGCGAGCTCCGGGAGACGGCCCAGGAGGCGCTGCGCGAGATGCGCCTGCTGATCTTCGAACTGCGGCCCTCGATCCTGGAGAGCGAGGGCCTGGTGAATGCCCTGCGAGCCCGCCTGGAGGCGGTGGAGGAGCGGGCAGGACTGGACATTAGCTTCCAAGTGACGGGTGAGACGACCCTGCCGGCACCCATCGAGGAGGGACTCTATCGCATCGCGCAGGAGGCGCTGAACAACACCCTCAAGCACGCCTGCGCGCAGCATGTGAGCGTGTCCCTGGACTGGGCGGAGGACACCGTGGTTCTGGAGATCATCGACGACGGCTGCGGTTTCGATCCTGCCACCGCCATCCCGGGCGGTGGGCTGGGATTGGACGGTATCATCGAGCGGGCCGCTCACATCGGGGGAGAGCTGCTGCTCGACAGCGCACCGGGAGAGGGAACGACAGTGCGTGTGGAGGCGCCTCTGCGGGGCGGCCAGACGAGGAGCGCACAAGAGACGGGATCAAGACGATGAACGACCTCGGCCAGACAGACGGCCCTCCGGGACCGATTCGCGTGCTCGTGGTGGACGATCACGTCGTGGTGCGGCGCGGCATCTACGCCCTCCTGGATACCGAGCCGGACATCGAGGTGGTGGGCGAGGCGGAGGACGGGCGCGAGGCGCTGGAGAAGGCCGAGCGTCTGCAGCCCAACGTGATCCTGATGGACCTCGTCATGCCGGTCATGGATGGCATCGAGGCCACCCGCCGCGTTTCAGCCCGGCGACCGGAGACCCGCATCCTGGTGCTGACCAGCTTCGCCACGGACGACAAGGTCTTCCCGGCCATCAAGGCCGGCGCGCTGGGCTACCTCCTGAAGGACTCCAGCCCGGAGGCGTTGATAGCCGCGGTGCACCAGGTCTATCGGGGCGAGCTCTCGGTCCAACCCGCTATCGCGCGGAAGGTGCTGCAGGAGCTTTCGCAACCGGGGGAGCCCGGACTGGCCCCCGAGCCGCTGACCGAGGAGGAGATGGAGGTCCTGAAGCTGGTCGCACGCGGTCAGAGCAATGAGGAGATAGCCCATCGGCTGACCGTCCGTGAGGCGACCGTGCAGAGGAACGTCAACCGCATCCTCGAGAAGCTGCATCTGGTCACCCGCACGCAGGCCATGCTCTATGCTATGCAGCAGGGTCTGGCGTCGCTCAACGAACTCGCGCCGAGACAGGCGAGCAGCTTGCTGGCCATGCTCGGGACGAGCACCGACTCCAGGCCGGCTGCCGCCAAGGAGGACCTCCTCGACCCAGCAGACGTAGGCGTGGGGGCCTCCCAGGAGCAGGAGCTGAGAGCCCTGCGCCTGATTGCAGAGGATCACCGGAAGGTGGGCCGGGAGCTAGCCTGGGCCGGAGAGATACAGGCGGGCTTGCTGCCCGACGTGCTGCCCGACATCCCAGGATGGCAACTGGCCGCAACCCTGAAGCCGGTCGGGCAGACAGCGGGCGACTTCTACGACCTGATCCGTCTGCCGAACGGACAGCTGGGCCTCCTGGTCGCGGACGTGACCGACAAAGGGATGGGGGCCGCCCTGTACATGGCCTTGAGCCGCACCCTCGTCCGCACGTACGCTGCCGAGTACCCCGCCCGACCCGATCTGGTCTTCAGCGCCGTCAACGAGCGTATCCTGATGGACACCCGTGCCACGCTCTTCGTGACCGTCTTCTACGGTGTCCTCGACCCAGATAGTGGGATGCTCACCTACTGCAATGCAGGACACAACCCGCCCTATCTGCTCAACGCCCAGGTGCCAGGCGTGGCTCGAGAGCTGGGTAGGACAGGGATGCCGCTGGGTCTATTCGAGGGCACGACCTGGCAGCAGAACCGCGTCCGGCTGGCACCGGGAGATACGTTGGTGCTCTACACAGACGGCGTCCCTGACGCGCAGGATCGAGACGAGACGTTCTTTGGGGCAGACCGGCTCAAAGCGCTGGCGAGAGCCAACCTCGGCCATTCGGCTGATGACGTGCGGGATGTCCTGATGGCAGAGGTTCACGAGTTCGTGGGCGATGCCCCTCAGTCCGATGACATCACGCTGATGGTTGTGGTCAGGGACGGGGGACACAAGGCCGGGCGAGCTGGCAGGCACGACCGGACAGAGCTGACGGAGAGCAGGCCGTCCACCAAGCGATAGCTCAAGGAGAGACAACCGTTGAAGGGGAGGTGCCGCAATGACGCCGAACGCTGATCTCCGCAGGATAGACGATGCACAGGAGACGGGAGATCCTCAGGGATCGATTCGGGTGCTGGTGGTGGACGACCACGTGGTGGTCCGGAGGGGCATCCGCGCCCTCCTGGCGACCGTGGACGGCGTGCAGGTGGTCGGGGAGGCGCAGGACGGCCAGGAGGCGCTGGAGAGAGTCGATACGCTGGCCCCCGACGTGATCCTGCTGGATCTGCTGATGCCCCACATGGACGGCATCGAGGTGACGCGCCGGGTGATTGCGGGCGACCCTCAGGCGCGGATCCTGGTGCTGACCAGTTTCGCCGCCGACGACAAGGTCTTCCCGGCCATCAAGGCCGGTGCATTGGGCTACCTACTGAAGGACACGGGCCCGGACGAGTTGGTGCGCGCCATTCAGCGGGTCTTTCGCGGCGAGTCGTCGTTGTCGCCCACCATCGCCCGCAAGGTGCTCCAGGAGCTGTCCCGCCCCTCGGATCGGCCACCGACGGCGGAGCCACTGACGGAGCGAGAGGTCGAGGTGCTGCAGGTCGTCGCTCAGGGGATGAGCAACCAGGAGATCGCCGATGAGCTGACGATCAGCGAGGCCACGGTGCGCACGCACGTGAGTAACATCCTCGGCAAGCTGCAACTGGCCAGCCGCACCCAGGCTGCGCTCTACGCGCTGCGGGAGGGCATCGCCTCGCTCGACGATGCATCCCCCGACGACATGGACGTGGTATGATCACGAGGTTTGGAAGGTTGGAACGTTTGAAGGTTGGAACGTTGAAACGTTGGAACGTTCTAACGTGGAAACGGCGGATAAGGCTTGTCGGATGTAGCCGGCGGCGCCGGGTTCGTAGACGGCGTCGGGTGTGGGCCGTGAGCACGTAAACACCCGCGCGCAAGGGACGCCGCCTGTCCGGCCCAGCACACGGTCCGTTGCACGCTCCAAGCTGAGCGCAGCCCAGCCGCGTGCGACGCACCTGGCCCACCATCGTCACATACATCATTTGTCGTAGACCCCATACAACCACCGTGGACGAGGACCGCCCCCCAGACGCTCCTTTTTGCGTAGGGGCAATCGACGTTTGCGCTGATGACACGGGCGTCCGACTCTGGTAGACTAACAACACGTAACGCCGGAAGGGCGTCGGTGTGAGGTCGGAGATGTCGCCGCGGCCATCCAGAGGATGAGGCCGCGCCACTTCAACAGAGCGGGAATTCATGGAGACCAAAGTGCGCGTGCTGATCGCCGAAGACCGCCCACGATCTCGACGCGGCCTGAGGGCCCTGCTGACCACGTACCCGGGGATCGAGGTGGTCGGTGAGGCCGGTGACGGCCGCGAGGCGGTAAGGCTGGTCAAGCAGTATCGGCCCGACGCCGTGGTGATGGACGCCAAAATGCCGATGATGGATGGGCTCACGGCCACGAGCCTCATCAAGAGGAGGTGGCCGGAGACGAGGGTCATCGTACTGACGATGTACAGCGCCCGACGGGCCGATGCCCTGGGTTGCGGCGCTGACGAGTTCCTGGTGAAGGGGTGCCCCCCTCAGGAACTGCTGGACGCCATTCTAGACCGCGAGGAGAGCGAACGATGATACCTCCCTACACATATGCAGCCGGACGCATGGCGGACGAGCGCAGGCGAGACGCCATCCGCAGGGACAAGCACGCCCGCCTGATGCACGAGGCCAGGCTCGTGAGGCCGAGGTCCAAGGACCGATCTCGAACGCGCAAGGCGAGCGCGCCGGCCCACCGGCCAGGCGATGCCATCCGACGTCACGCCAGATCGAGCGGCCCGGTTGGACGTCCGCGCGCCACGAGATCCTGATAGCCCCTTCCACGGCCATTCTCGGGGCCGGCTCGGTCGGAGGAAAGCCACGATTATGATAGCCGACTGGATCAGACGTCATCAGGTACTGGCTTTCTTCATATTGGCCTACGCCATGACCTGGCCAGGCTTCTTCCTCGCCTTCTTCGTGTTTCCTGGAAACGACATCGTAGAGGCCTTGTCGTTGCCCGTGGTGTTCAGCCCGGCGCTCGCCGCGATGCTGATCTCAGGGACTGCAGACCCTCGCCCCAAGCATGAGAGAAGCTGGGCCCGCTGGATCACCTTTCTACCTGGCCGACCTGGGCTTCCAGGGGGCAGCGATCTTCCTCGTGCTCGAATTCCTGCGTGGCTTCCTTATGACCGGCGGGATCAACGAGGAGAGCGGCTGGCGCGGCTTCGCCCTGCCTCGCCTGCAGGCGCGCTACCCCGTCATCGTGGCGGCGCTGATTGTCGGGTTCCTCTGGGCGTTTTGGCATCTGCCTTACGATATCGGCAGGGACGTCCCCATCGGCTGGATGCTCCAGAATCGGCTATTGTGGAACCCGGTATTCGCTATCCTGATGACCTGGTTGTACAA
>CAYQZG010000035.1:0-30029 GCA_964421785.1 uncultured Anaerolineales bacterium | reverse complement strand
GCGCAGCGGCATGCGCTGCCGTTAACCAGTCAGCCAAAGGAGCTAGATCCGTTGAACGAACTGTACTCGGACGTTATCCGACCCCACGGGGGAACGCTGGTCGACCGTGTGCTTCGCGGTGAGATGCGGGAGGCCGTGCGCGAGCGCGCCGAAGGAATGACGAAGGTCCCACTGGCCCCAACCGAGCTCTCCGACCTGGAGCTTATCGCCACCGGTGCGCTCAGCCCCCTCACCGGCTTTATGTCCAAGGCGGACTATGAGCGCAGCGTCGACGAGATGCGGCTCACCAACGGCGTTATCTGGTCGGTGCCCATCACCTTGGCGGTGGAGCAGGACCAGGCTGAGGATATCCAGGAGGGGCGAGAAATCGCTCTCTGTGAGGAGGATCGCGTCCTTGCCGTCATGGAAGTAGCTGAGATGTACCCGTATGACCGCAAGGTCAAAGAGCACGAGACCCGTGAGGTCTATCGCACGGCCGACGAGGCCCACCCCGGTGTGAAGCGGGTCTATCAGCGCGGGGACGTGCTGCTGGGCGGCGACTTCTGGCTGGTGGACTGGCCCAGCGCGATGAGGAACGAGTTCCCAGAGTTGCGTCACACACCGGCTCAGTCGCGGCGTATGTTTGCCCGACGCGGCTGGCGCAGTGTGGTCGGCTTCCAGACCCGCAATCCCATTCATCGGGCTCACGAGTATCTCCAGAAGACAGCGTTGGAGATCGTCGACGGCCTTTTCATCCACCCTCTTGTCGGCGAGACCAAGAAAGGCGACATCCCTGCTGACGTACGCATTGCCTCCTATCAGGCCATCCTGCGAGATTACTATCCCGCCGAGCGCGTGTTGCTAGGTGTCTTCCCGGCCGCCATGCGCTATGCTGGGCCTCGTGAGGCTCTCTTTCATGCCATCGCCCGCAAGAACTACGGTTGTACCCACTTCATCGTAGGGCGCGACCACGCCGGCGTCGGCGACTACTACGGCACCTACGATGCCCAGGACATCTTCGATCAGTTCTCGCAGCAGGAGATCGGTATCATCCCCTTCAAGTTTGAGTACGCGTTCTTCTGCAAGAAGTGCGGGGGCGTCGTCTCTGCCAAGACCTGTCCTCACGATCCAGAGGACTGGATCTACCTGAGCGGCACTCAGGTGCGAGACATGCTGCGCCGTGGAGAGATGCTGCCTGAGGAAATGACGCGTCCCGAGGTCGCCAAGGTCCTGCTGGAGGGCATGAAGGGAAGCGATCAATAGGCTATGTTGAGACTTTTCGGGCGCAAAAGGCAGCGCAAGGTTCTGGTCGTCGGTCTCGACTGCGCTCCACCATCTGTGCTCTTCGAGAGGGGCGATGAGAACAGTCTGGGTTTGAAAGACCAACTGCCGAACCTGAGCCGCCTCATTGACGAAGGTATCTACGGACCGCTCTCCAGCTCCATCCCTTGCATCACCGTCCCGGCCTGGACGTCGATGCTCAGCAGTAAGGATCCAGGAACGCTCGGTTTCTACGGTTTCCGCAACCGGGCCGATCACTCCTACGAGCGAATGAACATCGCTACAGGCCATGCCATTCACGAGCCTCGGGTATGGGATGTCCTAGGAGAAGCCGACAAAACGTCCATCGTCGTTGGCGTGCCGCAGACCTACCCCATCAAGCCGCTCAACGGCCATCTGATCAGCGGCTTCCTGACGCCCAACACGGACCGCCAGTACACCTTCCCCAACGAACTGCGCTACGAGATCGACCGGGTCCTGGATGGCAAGACGTACGACGTGGATGTGCACCATTTTCGCACGACCGACAAAGACTTCCTCCTGGAGCAGATCTGGGAGATGACCGAAAAACACTTCGAGGTCATCAAGTATCTGCTGCGAGAGAAGGCGTGGGATTTCTTCATGGTCGTGGAGATCGGCCTGGATCGCATCCACCACGGCATGTGGAAGTTCTGGGATCCCGACCACCCCAAACATAGACCGGGCAATCGGTACGAAGACGCCATACCCGCCTACTACCGCTACTTGGATCACGAGCTTGGCGAGCTGCTTGAGGCGCTCGACGAGGATACGGTCGTGCTGGTCGTATCGGATCACGGCGCTCAGGCCATGGCGGGGGGCTTTGCTGTGAACGAATGGCTTCGCCGAGAGGGCCTCCTGGTGTTGAAGGATGAGCCGTTGTACGAAGGTCTAGTCCCATTCGAGAAGGTCGAGATCGATTGGGAGAAGACCACTGCCTGGGGGGCCGGCGGTTACTACGCACGCATCTTCATGAACGTCGAGGGGCGTGAGCCGCAGGGCAGAATCCCGGCCGATGAGTACGAGAAGGTTCGCGATGAACTGAAGGAGAGGATCGAGGCTATCTCCGATCATGAGGGCAACCCGATGGGCTCGGTGGCTTTCAAGCCAGAGAATCTCTATCAGGAGGTACGCAACATAGCCCCGGACCTGATGGTCTACTTCGGCAACCTGCGGTGGCGATCGGTCGGCTCCTTCGGTCTGCCCGATATCTACACCTTCGAAAACGATATCGGCCCAGATGACGCGAACCACGCTCAGGATGGCGTCTTCATCCTCTGGGATCCAAGCAAGGACCACGGGAGCCAATACGTGGACGGCCTGCAGCTTATGGATGTCGCCCCCACCGTGCTGGATATTATGAATGTCAAGGTGCCGCCGGACATGCAGGGTAAGATCGTCCAAGCGTGATCGGAAGCGCAGCGGCCTAACACTACAACCACACTTGCCAAAGGAGCAGACTTCCGAAGTCTCTTGGCGGGATCAGGACGTTTCTACGGCCTGGAGAAAACATGGTTTGCAAGACGCCGATTGACGACCGAGCGCGGGAGATGCAAAGGTGAAGCTCGCCGGGAAGAAGAGACGCACGTTCTCCTTTCTTGCGTGGGCGGCGCTGGTCGCTGTGCTGGCGGCAATAGCCTATGTTAGTGGCGCGGTGCTGGCCCGTCGCTGGATGACGCCATCCCTGGCCCTCCCCGACCAGACACCGACCCCTCAGCCACAGCTGGTGCCCGCGACGCCCATCAGCTCCGACGAGCCCATGGAGGGTCGGATTGACGCCGATGCGTCCGACGTGTGGCAGTTTCGGGGTCAAGCCGGGCAGTCGGTCACCATCGAGATGTGGTTCCATCCCGGTTCTGGGTCCAGCGTAGAAGCGGAGCTGATGATCCGCCTGATCACCCCCACCGGAACGACCCTCACCGAGAAGCCAGGCTCCGTATTCCTTCCCCCCTATCTCTTTGAGCCCAGTCTCCCCGACACCGGCCTCTACCGCATCCAGATCTTGCCTCTTTCAGGATCGCCGGGCCGCTATTCCCTTAGCCTCAAGCTTTCTGAGGGATTGGCTCAAGCATCACCGGGGATCACGACCCCTCGTCCTACAACGTCGCCCTTGGATAGCAAGGATTTTAGTCCTTCATGGCCTACCACGCGACGCGCGATCTCGGGCTGGACGTTCCACGACCCTGACAATCCCGCGCACATCGGCCTCGATATCGCAGCCAAGACGTGGGACCCGATCCGAGCCACTGCCGATGGCGAGGTTGCTTTCGCTGAATGGGGGGGCGGTTATGGCAACCTGGTCATCCTGGAGCATGAGGGCGGTTGGAGCTCGTACTATGCCCATCTTACAGAGATAGCGGTCGAGAAGGGACAGAAGGTACGTCAGGGCGAGACACTGGGGGGTGCAGGTACAACAGGATACTCAACGGGGCCCCACCTGCATTTCGAGCTACGCTACCAAGGGCGGCCCGTAGACCCGCATATTCACTTGCCCTAAGCAGGTTCCTGCCCCAGGCCAAGCGACGGCAGGCTCCTGAGACACTCTCGCACCACAACACATGTCGTGGGCGATGACCATCGCCAGTAATCAGGGCGGCTCGACCGAGCTCGCCAAAGCCTTCAGTTCTTCAGTAGGAGGGATCTATGCAGCGCTTACTCTTCATCCTGTTAGCCATCACGCTCCTTCTTGCCTTGACGCCAGCGCCCGCTTATGCCGGCCCACTTCCGAGCGACGGGGAGGAGGGTACTCTCGACACGGTCTCCAGCGTCATCGGCACACTCGGCCTCTACGCGGCGATGATGGCCATTCTAGCTGTAGGCGCCGAGATCGTGATCGATGTCATGAAGCCCATTCTTGGCCTGAAGCGTAACAAGACCGCCACCAAGGCTCTAGAGGAACTGAAGGGCTGGCTACCTGCCGCCATTGAGGACCTCGGCCTCGCTCCGGACGCACGAGAGGAGCTGAACCAGTCTATCAACGAGTTGGAAAGCGTCACGAAGGGCTTCGAAAACCAGACGGAGCGCGTTCATACTATCGTACAGGAACAACTCCCGGACATCCTGAAGGACTTGGCGGTGCACTCCGTCGAGGAGGTGCTCGAAGCTCATTGGCCTAGAATCGAGGCACAACTGCAAGAGATCGGAGAGCTAGAGGCTACGGACGACTCGCTAGATCGTCTGGAGGATGTCTTGGAGGAACATGAGCCGGATCTGGCGCACCGCCTCCGTCAGCTCAGAGGGGAGGTGGACACCGTCGCTATGCTTAGGGCAGTACGCGCGTGGCTGATCAAGACACTCAATCGGTTGAAGGGAACCAGCGTCGCCGAGATTGAAGCTCATGTGGAGAGCTTCAACGAGATCTTCCAGGCAATCGAGGAGCAACGCTACAAGTTGCAGGGTCCATCTCGCAAGATCTGGCGTTGGCTGCGGGACTCAACCTGGTCGAGAGGATGGCTGGGATGGCTCCTGATAAGGCTCGAATACGTTGGGAGATGGTTGCGAGACAAGCTTCCCGAAGGAGACTTCTCGGAGCAGCTGGAGTCCCTGCGGACCCCCTACGAGATGAAGCCCGTGAAGAACCTGAAGGAGGCGTTCAGCTGCCTCCTGGAAACGGACGGCCAGAACCAGATTCGAGAACAACGCCGGATCACCTGGCTGAGGGTCACCTCGGCAGTTGTCGGTGTCGGGCTGGCTGCCTCGCTGCAGATAGACTCGCTCCAACTGCTTGAGCCGCTTCTAGGCAAGGCGGCAGATGTCTTTCGATATCAAGAGCAGCCCACGGAGTGGTACACGTTCGCCGTCCTTATCAAGCAGAGTGGGAGTGCAATCGATCCCAGGCTGGGCCTTCCTGGTATCCTGGGGGAAGCCGCTGCCATGCTGCTCAACCTGACGCCGGGCACCGTGCTCAGCGGCTTGGGCGCAGCAGCTGGATCCAGCTTCTGGCACGATCAACTAGCAAGATTGAGGAGCTTCAAGCAGACGGCCAGGCAAGCGGAGGAACTCACCAAGCAATTGGGAGGCTAGCCACGCATCAGCCCTCAGGATATCTGAGGGCATTGCAGTGGGACGTTCGACGGGCCTGGCTCTGGGTACGATAGGTTCGTCACGTCGGCGATATACGCTCAACTGCCCAAATACACAAAGGCCGCCTTTCCGTAAGCGTCTGGGCGTATCGCCAATTCCTACAGAAAGGCGGCCGTTGGCCTGTGATATGACTGTACGCTGCTGAGCTAGTCCTCAATATGGATGATTTCCACAGGGCACCCGTAGGCTGCGTCCTCTACGCACTCCTCCAGGTCCTCGGGAACCTCTCCTACGCCCAGGTCGTCGTCGACCCGATACTCCTCGACGATCTGACTGAAGTAGTCCTCTGGGCTCTCCTCGAACACCTCAGGACAGTCAGCATAGCACGTGCCGCATTCGATGCACTCTTCGCGGTCTATTGTTACTTTCATTTTGCCTCCTTGTTGATGAGTTAGATTATTGGCTGTGCCTGCGCACAGGATGTATTTATATCACAAAATCAAGATATGTCCAACCGCAGTAAGATCGCTCCACCTGGGAATTCTGCCCGTGCCGGGTCTGTCGCTCAAACAGCGAAAGATCACCTTTTTCCAGTAGAGTCAACTTTGACTTTTATCCTCGGGCAGGCTACAATCAGCTATCGTCAAGGGGTCCGATCCGATAGTCTACACGGTCAATGAACGTACTCTCACCCAACTCACCGCCGTAGAATGCCTTGAGATCGGTCGTATCGACGGCAGCATAGACGCGGATCGGGGGTGAAGTGCCCTGGGCTTCAATGACAATTTCGATACGAGAGAAAGCGTCGCACTCGCCACTGGCAAGTGCCAGCGCGACGTCGAAGGCCACCCATACCTGCTGGGCGACATCCTCAGCACCCCCGTCCTGCGCGACGCGATGGACGAGGTCGAATCGGAGTGTCTGATCAGCTAAGGAGGCATTAACGCGGCCCAGAGTAGCCGTCCCCCCAAGGCCAGCTTGCGACAACAACTGGACCGCTCGTCGCCGGCAGACCGGCGAGAAGGACGCCCGCGCGCGATCGGTAGGGACAGGCGAAAGCCGCTGCGCATCCTCCGAGGGTAGCCTCAGCGGTGATGTCGAGCCGGAGGAGCGCTGGGATAGAGGACGTGGGCCTAGCTGGGCACGATTGACAAGAACGAGCAAGGTCACCAGAAGTGCGACGTTAGCGACCACCAATACACCAATGATACGTCTCTGCCGTGGCGTCATGGGCAGAGTGTAGCACACATATCCTCGCTGTGCAAAGGAGGCGCAGGGATGGCAGGACTGGACCAACTGAGCAAGGAGAAGCGCTTAGGCGTCCTCAGCACGATACTCTCCAGCTTCTTCCTGGGCTGGGCCCCCATCCTGGGCAAGATGGCCTATGCAGGGGGCGCCACGCCGTTCACGGTGGTCGCCTTTCGCACGGCTGCAGCCGCGATCATTCTTTGGTTGGCCTTCCTGTTTCTGTGGCGTCGTGAGATACCCATCGGCTGGCGCGATCTAATTGGTTGCCTCGGCGTCGGCGCTGTCAACGGTTTCGGATCGCTGTTATACTACTCAAGCCTCTCGCGCCTCAACGCCTCAAGAGCCGCGCTGCTCAATACGCTCTATCCCCTCTGGGTTGTCCTCTTTCTCTTCGCCGCTGGACAGCCATTGACGCAGTTGACGCTGGCGCGCTTGGGACTTTCGATGGTGGGGACGTATCTTCTTACCCGGGCGGGACCGGGTGAGTTGGATTGGCTAGGGGTCACGCTCATGATCGCCTCTGCGGCGACATACGGTTGGCACCTGGTTCTGGGACAGTGGGTACTGGCCGATGTCCCCTCGAGGAAGGCCACGCTCTACATTGTAACCGCCATGGCCTGTGTGGTCGGGCTGGCCCGGGGGCTTCAAGTGCAGCCCTCGGATAGCTTTAGCCAGCCCGTGGAACCGGTCACAATGGCCGGCTGGCGCGCCATCCTTGCCCTAGGACTGACGACGGCCCTCTCTCGCCTGGCCATGTTTGCCGGCCTGGAGCAACTGGGAGGCATTGAGACGGCACTGACCAGCCTGCTGGAGCTTCTGGTGAGTCTCGTGCTAGCTTTCTTGCTCCTGGGCGAGAGGTTGACGGTCGGGCAGTGGTTTGGAGGGATGCTACTGATGGTCAGCCTGGCACTGATGACGCGCGATCGCGGCGTCCAATTGGCCGAGGGAAACGCGCCTCTGGAGTGGGAGGACACCAATTAAGCGCCTTCCTCCAACGCGTCCAACACCTCGTGAAGCAGATCCTGGTCAGTGAAATCCCCCTTCTCCAGGAGCATCTGGATCTGACCACCAAGTCGCTCCTTCTCGCTGTACGTCAGCTCCTTGGCCGTGACAACAACAATAGGGATGCTGCGCAGGCCCTCGTCAGCCTCTATGGCCTCTAGCACCTGAAAGCCATCCATCTTCGGCATCATGAGATCCAAGAGGATCACATCGGGGCGCTCGCGCCGTATCATCTCCAGGCCCGCGCGGCCATCCTCGGCTTCGAAGATCTCATAGTCCCCCCGAGCCTGAAGGATGCGCCGGAGAAGACGAGTGGCATTGGGGTCGTCCTCCAGAATGGCGATGCGGTTCACCCCCCGATCGAGTCTCTCCAATGAGCCCAGGAGCCCGTCCTCAGTCGCCGCCCCTTCCCCAGGAGCTCTGACCTCGTGTGCCCATTCGTCACCCAGTAGATGCTTCTCCACCGGGAAAGTGTGACCAGAGCAGTTAACCACGACAACCTCGTCGCGTTTGATGACACCCTTGCTGATCAGTTTGAACAGTCCGGCGAAGGCCACGCCCGCCGCGCGCTCCATGGAGATACCATCCAGCTCTGCCATCACGCGCACGGCACGGAAGGTCTCCTCATCTCTGACCGCTTCAAAAGCTCCACCGTGCTCTCGTACGACCTTGGAGAGGAAGACATAGGCCGGGCCGGGGCTGCCAGTAGCCAACGTGATGATACGGGTACGAGGATTGAGCACCGGCTCGGCCTCTTTCAAGCCCTTCTGGAAAGACCAGACCATCGGCGCGCATCCCTCGGCCTGGATGCAAGCCAGCTTCGGCATCTTATCTACCATACCCATCTCCACGAGCTCCTGGAAGCCTTTCCACACGCCCACCGGGCCCATACCTCCGCTGACAGCCTGGACGTACCAGTCCGGCGCCTGCCAAGATGGTCTCCCACCTGGCGTCTGGCCCACGCTCGGGAGCTGCTCAGCAACTTCGAAAGCGACCGTCTTCATGCTCTCTCTCGCCGCGAAGGACCGGATGCCTCGATCACGAAAGATGTTCTGCCGTTCGGCGAACTCAGCCGCCACGCGCTTCGTCTGATCGTAGGTGCCGGTGACCTTGATGACCTCGCTGCCATAGATCGCCACCTCTCGCATCTTCTCCGGCGGCACCAGGCTGGTGAGGAAGGCCCAGAGCTTGATGCCGGCCAATGAGGAATAGGCAGAATAGGCAATAGCCACATTGCCCGTGGAGGCGACGACTCCTTCAGTGACCCCCATCTCTTTCATCACCGACATGGAAAGGGAGGCTTGCCGGTCCTTGAACGAACCGGTGGGGCCCTGGCGCTCATCCTTGATGTAGATGTTCGGGCAGCCCATCATCATGCCCAGGTTGACGGCGCGCAGAAGAGGGGTACCACCCTCCCCCATCGTCACGCGATGAGCGCTGTCCAGCAGAGGCAGAAGCTCATGATAGCGCCACATGTCCCAAGGTCGTTCACGGAGGACATCAGGCCACGCCTGAGCAACACGCTCATAGTCGTAAACAACGTCCAGCCACCCCCCACCACAATGAGGACACTTCTCGGGCGGATGCTCCAATCGGTCTTGATAACCGCAGTCAATACATTCTAGATAGGGAAACGCCGGTCGGTTGTTCACAGGTCCTCCTGAGCTGATGTGGAAAACGGTAGATGAGATTATACCACGGCATCCGACTGTGCCAACCACCTTACGATGGGAGCGCGAACCGCCCGTTTGCGCGTCAAAGCGTGCGCAGCTAAGCTCCGGTCACGGCCTTGAGCCACAAAACCTGATACGGATCGAGGGTAAGCATAAGGCTCCCATCCTCCACTCGGTGAGTCTTTCCAGAGATCAGATCTTCCCAGCGTGCGCCTAGCCTGCGAACGGAGGGCCTAAGCCGATGTCGCCTATTCCCCTCACCTTTCCGCACCATATCCAGGTCCCCCAGCGTGGCCCGGAATGATTGCTCGCTGCAAGAGACGTTGTGAATGCAGAGGATGTCTTCACTGCCATCGGGGGCTGTGCGAACCAATGCAAATAACACCTGGGGGCCTCGCCCGTCACCCAACTCTTCATGCAGGAGCACGCATTGACCGCCGTTGGGGTGAAACGCGGGGTGGCTGGCACGGATACGAATCAGATCCATAGTGGGATAGAAGACACGGTGGCGCAGCGAGGACGGATCGGCGAGCGCTTGCTCCAGGTCAGCGCGGCGGAACTTCTCGCGATTGATGGATCGGAAGTATCCGCTCTCCTCCACGCCCTCGCGATAGCTACGGGAACCGAAGAGACTATGCACATAGATGCCCGGCACGCCGGCCAGGCTGAGCATGATCGCTTGTGAGGCAAGGAATCGCCGGATTTGTAGATCCAACGGATCAGGATCATTTGGATCAGAGAGAGCGTCGAAATACGATATGTTCAACTCATAGACGCTCTTGCTTCCGTCTGCGTTGGTCTTGTAGGAGACGTAGCCGCCATGTCTATCTGTGCGATCGACCAGAGCCTGGATCTCCGAACGACTGAGAATCCCCTCCACAGGGCGGACGCCGACGCCATCGTGAGAGGCGAGAAAGTTGAAGAAGGTGGTGCTGTCGGATGGGGTGCTCAGTCCCGCAGCCCACTCGGCAAGCTGACGGGCATCGCCGGTGTGGAAGGTATGGAGCACGAGCGGCGGCAGAGGGAACTGGTAGACCATCTGAGCTTCGTCGTGACCATTGCCGAAGTAGGAGACGTTCTCCTCATGAGGGACGTTCGTCTCCGTGATCAGGATCACGTACGGCGCGACGATGTCGAGGACGGCACGGAAAAGCTTGACCACCTGGTGAGCTTCCGCAAGGTGTATGCAGGACGTGCCGATTTCCTTCCACAGATAGGCGATGGCGTCCAGTCGGATCACCTCGGCACCCTCTTCGACGTAGGACAGCAAGACGTCAATGATGTCGAGCAGCACGCTGGGGTTTGTATAGTTGAGGTCGATCTGATCGGCGCTGAACGTCGTCCAGACCCACTTCTTCCCGCCTGGTGGGGGACCACTCGCTGTCTGCACCGGGGTCAAGAGTGGCTTGTCGCGAGGACGAACCACGTCTGATAGGTCCGTGCCCGGATCCACGACGATGAAGTAATCCTCGTACCTCGGATTGCCCTTCAGGAACTCCTGAAACCACGCACTCTCGGCGGAGACGTGGTTGATCACGGCGTCGAACATCAGACGGAAATGGCGTCCCAAGCGCCCGATATCATCCCAGCTGCCGAGTTCAGGGGCGACCTCGGTGTAGTCGATCACCGAAAAGCCGTCGTCGGAGGAATATGGAAAGAAGGGGAGAATGTGAAGGCCGGTAACGCCTCCCGCCCCGGTGACGTCCAACACGGTGCTCTCCAGCACCTCAGCCAGTGCACGCAAAGGAACCTGGCCCTGTTCGGCAACCTGATCGCCATACGTGATGAGAAAGGTGTCTCGCTCGGTGAGCCGTTCGGCCGGATCCACCGCGACCTTCCCCCGGTCGGGTATGGTCTCCCGAAAACGATCTAGACGCTTTCGAAGTTGACGCCAGGCACTCCCGCCCTCCTCCTCACCATACAGAAAGATCAAATGGTCTCGTACAGCCTGCACAGCCAGGGTCCGGTCTTCCGACGTGGTCATCGCGTTTGCTCTCTCCTTGTGACGAACCAAGAGGGCATACGGCCCTCTTGGCTCAAAGCGCGTCGCATGGTCGCACCTCCTGATACCCTCCCCCCGGTGAGCGCTTCAGCCCTTCCGTTGGGTATCAAGCACCGACACTGTCGCCCAGCAAGGCGGTCAAGTGTCTCTCCAAGGTATGATACGAGTAGTAGCGCTTCCCCAATCTGTAGTTATGATCAACGATCTCGGCTTGCACGGCGGCGTCTTCCAGGAGAGATGTAACGCGTCGCACTGTATCCTCCTGGATGAAGCCGTCGAAAGCGACCACCTTGAACCCTTTGGGCTCAATGTCAACTCTAAAAACATCATATCTATTGACGACGATGGGGCGTCGATAGTAGACTGCTTCCAAGAAAGCGTTACCAAAGCCTTCGATGATGGAGGGATAGGTGACCAGGTCAGCCTGCCGATAGATATCGCCAAGGTCCATCCGAGCGTAGATCCTCTGTCCGTCCGAGGACCGCACTCGGCGATTAGCAGGAATGTCGGCGGCGAAGAGAACCCGCACCTCCATCACGTCTGCATAATGGCGCAGATACTCCTCGTAGGCAGTTCCTTCGTCCCCAGAAGCATGCGAGATAAAGAGCGTGCAAGGGCGTTCGAGCCGACGGATAAGCTCAATGGATCGCTCGATACCCTTTCGCGGAACAACCCGCGTGGGCTGCAGCAGCAGGAACTCGTCGGGCTCCATCTCCAGGACTGAGCGAAGGTCTGCGTTGACTTGGAGATCCTCCAAGATGTCGCCATCCTGTTCCGGCGGCAGCGGGTCGAAGTCCATCACGTTGGGGATGAGCACCGAGTTGACCCCCGTGCGCAGGGCCAGCTGCTCGGCAGCGATGGAGTTGATGACCACGTGACGCACGGAGGGCAGCACCGGCGGGAAAGCGCTTCGCAAGCAGTCAGCGGCGGCGTTGGGCCAGAATCGCGTCCGCTCCCAGGCGAAATCATGATGGTGCCCGATGGTTGGCATACCCAACTCGGCGACGAGCTCCGCCAGTGCCAGCCCCAGCGGCACGTGCATGGGGATTGAGAGTGCATTCTCAACGATCAGTAGGTCCAGGTCGAAGGCCCGCACGAAGCGACGGAGGTGCGTCTTCAGATGCTGCTTGAGGCCTTGAATCCTCCGTGAGATCGCCGGCGAGCGAACACAGGTCCCGAAAAGGGATGTGTTCAGCTCCCGAACCTCAGGATGCTGAAAATGCGCCTCGGGCACCACTTGACTGCGCTCCGCTGGCCAGTCTGACTCGCCAGCGAAGCAGAAGCAGCAGTGGCCGAGGCCTGTGAGCACGTCCGACCACTTACGGGCCTCCAGCGAGACACCGTCGGTCCCGGCCAGACGCGTCGATACGAAGCCAATGCGTCGCACACCCTCTGCTGCCATCCCCATCACAGGATCAACGTCGCGTCGCCAAAGCTATAGAAGCGGTAGCCCCGATCGATGGCTTCAGCGTAGGCACGCTCAACCAATTCCTTGCCGGCGAAGGCGGCTACCAGCATCAGCAAGGTGGAACACGGCAGGTGGAAGTTGGTGATCAGTGCATCGACCGCGCGAAAGGCATAGCCCGGATAGATGAAGATATCCGTCTCACCTTCAAAAGCAGCAACGGCCTGCCGGGGGCAAGCCTCGGCAGAGGCATCGCCCCCCATCGCTTTCAGTGCTGCGGTCTCCAGGACACGCACGCTCGTCGTCCCCACCGCCACCACCCGCTGCCGCTTCAGCTTCGCCTGATTGATCTCCCTTGCCACCTCCGGTCGCAGGAGACAGTACTCGCTGTGCATCTGATGCTCCTCAATCCGCTCTTCACGCACAGGCTGGAAGGTGTCCAAACCGATGTGCAAGGTGACGAACTCCGAGCGCACCCCCATGTCTCGCAGGTCGTGCAGCAACTCCGGCGTGAAGTGGAGACCGGCCGTCGGCGCCGCTGCAGACCCCGGTCGGCGTGCGTAGACGGTCTGATAGTCCTCATCATCTCCGAGGGCCTCGTGGATGTAGGGCGGAAGCGGCGTGACGCCGATATCCTCCGCCAGCGGCAGCACGGGCCGGTCGAACCTCAGGACCCGCATGGCACGCTCGCCCTGCTCGATCACATCAGCCCGAGCGTCTATGGGAGCGCCGCCCGGGCCATCAAGCAGCGCGAGGGTCATGCCCGGGCGCACCCGCCTGCCGCCGACCAGCGTCTCCCAGATTCTGGCCCGCGCGACTGACGGGCCCTTCGTGGACCCGCCGTCCCACTGTCTGAGCAGGAGGATCTCCACCTTACCCCCGGTCGGCTTCCTGGCAAACAAGCGCGCGCGTATGACCCGCGTCTGATTGTGCACCAGCAGGTCACCGGGGCTGAGAAACGCCGGGAGGTCGTGGAAGCGCCGATGGAGAATCTCGCCCGTGGCCCGGTCTATGACCATCAACCTTGAGCTATCCCGGGGATGGGCCGGCTCTTGAGCGATCAGCTCAGAGGGGAGATCGTAGTCAAACGCAGCAGTCCTCACCGCTTGCTAGCCAACCCCCTCCACCGAAGCGCCCGATACGGATTGCCAGATGGCCATGATCAGGCAGACGCTGGCCGCCACGTCGAAGATACTGCAACAACAGCCGACACCGATCACCGCAGAACGGATCCCCGCTGCCGTTCGATGGGACAGGAAACGGATCAGCGGTCCCCGTGCGAGATTGGCCCCATCAAGAACGAGAAGCAAGGCGAAGCCTATGAGTGCCAGCACAGCCGGAAGGGACCTCTCTTTCTGACGAGCCAACAGGATAACGGCGGCCACGACACCCGCCAAGTGAATCAGCAGGATAGGGATGGTCGGAAGCACGTTGACGAGACCCGGTGATTGACCCATCGTGTCCTCCTTTCAGCGATTGATGAGCCGTACGATGACGTTCAACACAAGCGTCAGCAGAATG
Source organism: uncultured Anaerolineales bacterium (assembly GCA_964421785.1). Lineage (GTDB taxonomy): Bacteria > Chloroflexota > Anaerolineae > B4-G1 > B4-G1 > SKLM01. Next base: position 15,877 of record CAYQZG010000035.1, on the reverse strand, counting down.
CTGAGGATGATCGAGCTGACCACAGGAATCAAGCAGGTGAAACCGTCACGCTCGATGCGGATATCGCCCGGTAGCTGTCCGAAGAAAGCTGTCTTGGAAAGTAGCCACACCAAACCACCAAGCAGGATAAGCGCGATGCCCATCCCCACCATCAGCTTAGCCATTGGTTCCAGTCCGTTCATGGCATTCTTCCTCACATGCGAAGCTAGGAAGCAGACTAGCTTGCGCCCGCAAGCCCTAAGCCGCGCACCTCCAGATCATACTCGACGTCCAACTCCTTCCCCAGCGCTCGGAGATCGGCTGCCACCTTTGGATTCAGGGGGACACCCCTGCGAGCATTCTCCTCTGCCTCTTCATACTCTTTCTCTCCATGGACATAGATACGGTCTTGCCCCTCCGCTTTGGGCGCGCTCTTGAGCCGTTGTTGCAGGTCGTCCATCGCGTCCTTGAACGCTTCCACGGGGCGGAAGGCATCCACGCGCCAGGCGCCGAAGAAGTGTCCAATCGCGGATGGCAACGGACTCCCCTCCTCATCCTTGGGGTAGACTAGATTGGCGTAGGCCGCGCCTGGGAGAACACCACACAGAATGTCAACCAGTAGGGACAACCCGTAGCCCTTGTGCCCCCCCAGCAGTTCACCAGCGCCCCCCAGGGGCAGCAGTCCGCCCCCCGTACGTTCTTTCAGATTCCTCAGGACGTGTTCGGTACCGGTGGTTGGCTCCCCTGCCTCATCGGTGGCCCAGCCCAATGGGATCGATTTCTCCAATCGCTTATAGACTTCAAGCTTCCCACGAGGCACGGTGCTAGTGGCCATATCGAGAACAAAAGGCCATTCCTGACCGGCGGGAGCCGCCACCGAGATAGGGTTGGTGCCCAGCATCGCGTCTCTTCCGAACGTCGGTACCACCAGCACGGATGCGTTAGTCATCGAGATGCCGATGCAGTCGCAGTCCAACGCCATCATAGCATAGTACGCCGCGATGCCGAAGTGATTGGAATTGCGCACTGTGGCGAATCCAGTGCCATACGCCTCAGCCTTCTCAATGGCTCTCTCCATCGCTCGATATGAGACCGGCTGACCGAGTCCTCCGCCGGCATCTATGAGGATTGTCGTCGGGGTCTCTGCGACCACGTCTGTGTCTGGCTGTGCGATCATCATGCCGTTTCGCAAGCCGTTGACATAGCGACGTAGACGGGCTACGCCGTGGCTGCTGGTGCCCCGCATATCGGCGCTGACCAGCACGTCGGCAGTGATGCGAGCATCCTCCTCTGAGACCTCCAACCGTTGCAACACTTGTACGCAGAATCCCTTCAACGCATCTGGTTCCACGCGAATTCTTGCTTCATCGGTCATGTTTTCCTCCAAAGACTTGTATCCATCCTGATTATGAAAGGGAAGCGGCCCGGGGACGGGCGAAGCGGCTGGAGCGCCGTCGTCCCGACGGCAGGGAAGCGGCCCAAGGACGGGCTTGGCGCCTCAATCCTGATTGTGAAGCGGTATACCACTCACTCACGCGTCGAATCCGATCACTCATTCCGTCGCCTCATACAACTCGATAAGCACACCCTGCGCGGATTTGGGGTGGATGAAGGCGTACCGCCTGCCATCGGCGGCGACGCGAGGTTTCTCCGTGATCAGATCCGCCCCGGCTGCTCGCAACTGCTCCATCGCCGCCGTGATGTCCTCCACGGTCAGGCAGACATGATGCAACCCTTCGCCTCGCTTCTCCAGGAAACGAGCGACGCCGCTCTCCGCGCTCAGAGGTCGAACCAGCTCGATTGAGGTGTTCCCCAGAGAGAGCGAGGCCACCTCGACCTGTTCCTCAAGCACCTCACGGCGCTCGGTCACGTTCAGACCCAGCGCATCTCGATAGAAGCTCAAAGCCTCGTCCAGATCCTGCACGACAACGGCAATATGGTCGATGGTCTTCGCCATACGTCAACCCCCTCGTTCAGTCTCACGAGATCAATCACGGGCGCCGATCATCGCCCGGGCTAGATGCTCGCCTGCGGCTGGTATTCCCCCCACTCCCGCCGCAGCACATCGCAGATCTCCCCCAACGTGCAATCGGCCTCCACTGCATGGATGAACAGAGGCATCAGCGGTTCGGTTTCGGCCCGTGCCGCTCTCGCAATCTGGCCTAACACAGTCGATGCGCGCATATCGTCACGGCGGTCGCGCAGTCCCGCCAGGCGCGCCCTCTGCTGCTCCTCTATGATCGGATCGACCGTCAACCTCTCCATGCCCTGTTCTTCCTCATCGACCCGATAGGCGTTCACGCCCACCACAATTTGGTCTTCCTCCTCAACCTTTTTCTGGTAGCTATAGGCAGCGTCGGCGATCTCCTGCTGAATATATCCCTGCTCAATAGCCGCCAGCGCACCACCCAGGGCGTCGATCCTCTCGATGTAGGCGGTTGCCCGCCGCTCGATCTCATCGGTAAGGCACTCAATAGCGTAAGAGCCCGCCAGGGGATCGACCGTGTTGGCGACGCCAGACTCGTGAGCTATGATCTGCTGGGTGCGCAGTGCGATGCGAACGGATTTCTCGGTGGGTAGCCACAGTGCCTCATCACGCGAGTTGGTGTGAAGCGACTGCGTCCCCCCCAACACCGCCGCCAGTGCCTGGAGCGTCACACGCACCACGTTGATCTCCGGCTGTTGGGCAGTGAGTGAGCTTCCCGCGGTCTGCGTGTGGAAGCGCAGCATACACGAGCGCGGGTTCTCTGCGTCGAATCGCTCATGCATCAGCTTTGCCCAGAGGCGGCGAGCAGCGCGGAACTTGGCGATCTCCTCCAGGAAGTCGTTGTGCGCGTTGAAGAAGAAGGAGAGCCGGGGCGCGAAGCTATCCACACTCAAGCCCGACTTGATCGCGGCCTCGACGTAGGCAATGGCGTTGGCCAATGTGAAGGCGATCTCCTGGTCAGCAGTAGACCCGGCCTCACGAATATGGTAGCCGCTGATGCTGATGGTGTTCCACTTCGGCACTTCGAGGGCACAATAGCGAAACAGGTCGGTCACCAGGCGCATAGAAGGGCGCGGTGGAAAGATGTAGGCGCCACGGGCAATATACTCCTTCAGAATATCGTTCTGAACGGTACCACGAAGCCGGCGTGGTTCCACACCTTGCTCCTTCGCCACGGCGATGACCATCGCCAGGAGCACAGCTGCCGGGGCATTTATGGTCATTGAAATGCTGACCTTGTCCAGGGGAATGCCATCAAACAGCCGTCGCATGTCGTCCAGGCTGCTGATGGAGACCCCAACCTTGCCCACCTCTCCTTCAGCCAAGAGATCGTCGGCATCGTAACCGATCTGGGTGGGGAGGTCGAACGCCACCGAGAGTCCGGTCTGCCCCTGCTCCAGCAGGTATTTGTAGCGCGCGTTCGATTCCTCCGCCGAGGCATATCCGGCATACTGCCTCATAGTCCAGAGTCTCCCGCGATACATCGTGGGATAGACGCCGCGGGTAAAAGGAGACTGACCCGGAAAGCCGAGATCATCGAGATAATCGATATCGGCGTCGGCGGGTGTGTAAGCGCGCTCGAGAGGCACACCGGAAATTGACTCGAACAACTCACGGCGCTCGGGGAAGCGCTCGAGCGCCGGCTCAACCGTCTTTTCCTTCCACGCCTGCTTGGCGCGTCTTGTACTATCCAATAGAACCTCCTCCCCTCCGCTCCCAGTCCGTTGACGCTCTAATGGGATCGTAAGATCCCCGTGCATCCCCGTTCCCGAATGCTTCCTAAGTATACAAGATGCGGCTCAATAAACAAGTTCTCGTTGACAGCACAACGGAGTCGTGTTATATTATACTGGTAGTAAGTATATGTAAATAGGGTCAGGCATAACGGAGGGAAATAGATTATGCCCGTATATGAGTATCACTGTGAGACGTGTGGTGAGGATTTCGATCTGTTCGTGCGCTCCGCCACACAGCGAAAAGAACCTGAGTGCCCCCGCTGCGGGAGCGTCAAGGTGAAAAAGGCCATATCTTTGTTCGGCGTGGGCGGCGCCGGAGCAAGTCATAATAGCAGCGCATCCTGTGGTCCCGGCCCGATATGAGGGACGAGTCGCTAGGAGGCCGTGAGCCTCCAAGGGAGGATGACGTGAGACTAGCCAATCAAGAAGCCAAGGCCAAGCTACTGAGACGGGTCCGGCGTATCGAGGGTCAGGCACGCGGCGTAGCACGGATGATCGAGGAAGATCGCGACTGCAGCGAGATACTGCAGCAATTAGCCGCCGTCCGATCGGCCGCTCACCAGGCGACCATTGCGCTAGTACGATCCTATGCAACTGAGTGCGTGGTTTCGGATGCATCAGCAGAGGAGATCGCCGATGCACTGGCCATGGCTTTATCCAGACTGGCATAGCACCCAGACGCATATAGATGTCCCACCGAATAGCAGCCTATAGATCAAAGGAGATACCTTATGCCTCTACTCAACGAGGATATCCAAGAGCAAGTGAGACAGCAACTGGCCAATCTAGCCGGCCCAGTCCATTTGGTGATGTTCACCCAGGATTTTGAGTGTCAATACTGCGCCGAGACACGTCAACTGGTCGAGGAGGTAGCCGATCTGTCCGACCAGCTGAAAGCCGACATCTACGACCTCGTCGCCGATGAAGAGGTAGCCAAGAAGTACGACGTTGACAAAATTCCGGCTGTCGCCGTGATCGGGGAACAGGATTATGGAATACGCTTCTACGGGATTCCCTCAGGTTACGAATTCACCTCACTGCTGGAGGCGATCCAGGCCGTGGCAGTAGGAAAAGCCGATCTCAGCGAGGAGGCTCAGGCCTACTTGTCCGAACTGATTGAGCCTGTTCATATGCAAGTCTTTGTCACACCGACCTGCCCCTACTGCCCACGATCCGTCGTATTGGCTCATCAGATGGCCCTGGCCAGCCCGATGGTGCGCGCAGACATGGTTGAAGCTCAGGAGTTCCCCCATTTGTCCGCCAAGTACCAGGTCATGGGCGTGCCACGCACCGTCATCAACGAGTCAACTCACATCGAGGGTGCGGCGCCGGAGTCAATGGTTCTAGAGAAGCTCCAAGAAGCAGTTGCTTCCGAGGAGGAATAGCGACGATGGACTTCGAGCTGAAGATGCCTCCTCCGGAGACAGAAGAAGGGGAGGAGGGCAAGGCCTACGAGCTCGTCATCATCGGCGGAGGCCCAGCCGGATTGACTGCAGCGATTTACGCCGGTCGTGCCCGGGTTCCCACATGCGTCCTTGCCGGCACGCTGCCGGGTGGTCAGCCGGCCAATACAGCAGGGGTGGACAACTTCCCGGGCTTTCCCGATGGCATTGGCGGCAACGAGCTGGCCCAGCGCTTTCAAAGCCAAGCCGAGCGTTTCGGTGCCAACGTCGTTCCAGAGGCAGCGGCAGAAGTCGATTTCTCTGAGCGCCCTTTTACCGTTCAGTCCTCCCGAAAGCGCTACCAAGCTCAGGCCGTTATCGTTGCCACGGGTGCGGCGCCGCGCCGTTTAGGGATTCCTGGTGAGGACAGGTTCTATGGTCGAGGCGTCTCGTCCTGCGCCACGTGCGATGGTTTTTTCTATCGTGACCAGCGAGTGGTGGTCGTAGGTGGGGGCGATAGCGCCGTCGACGAGGCCATATTCCTTACCAAGTTCGCCCAGAACGTGACCGTCATCCACCGCCGTGATGAATTGCGGGCTACCAAAATCTATCAGGAAAAGGCCTTCGCAAATCCCAAGATCGACTTCGTGTGGGACTCGGTGGTGGAGGAAATTTTGGGCGATCAGACGGTAACTGGCGTGCGAGTGCGAAACGTGAAGACCGAGGAGAGGAGTATAATCAATACTGACGGCGTCTTCATCTACATAGGGATGGAGCCGAAGTCCGATCTGTTCGTCGGTCAGCTAGAACTGGATAGACATGGTTACATCGTCTCGGATCGCCACCAGCACACGAATGTGCCCGGCGTCTTCGTGGCTGGTGACGTCCAGGATCCCTACTACCGTCAGGTGGTTATCGCGGCTGGCACCGGTGCCATTGCGGCGATGGAGGCCGAGCGTTACCTGGGCAAGTATCCATAGCGACCCCACAGTCGTCGTAAACAGCTGCGCCCAGACTGAAGCCGCTAGGTCTCTGAAGTCAATACCTATGATCCATCAAGCACCAACGTCAAAGATACCGCACGTCGACGAAAACCGGTGCCATGTATGTGAGAGGTGCCCGGCGCAAGCAGCGTGTCCAACCAAAGCAATGATAACGCTCGATCCGGGTGAAGTCCCATTCATCGACGGCAACCGCTGTCACGGGTGTCGGGTATGTATGCCCGCCTGTCCCTTCGAGGCCATCGTCGTCTAGTTTTTGGATCGACGTAAAGCAATAGGAAGATCCATCCTTCAATGAAAAAGGCATACGGAGCTCTCAGTCAAGACAGGCGCACCGTCCTTTGTCGTCATGCCAGGTCCCATGCTATAATCAGGTGCGTCCAATCACGATCACAGCACACCAAAAGGAGCACAGCATATGCCTAGCTGGCGCCACAAGGTTACGGTTCACGAGGCTGAGGATATCTTAGCGTACCTCAGTAGAGCGGTGGAGGATATCCCTCCGGCGATCTACTGTGACGATAAGGGGGCGTGTTACTTCGACGAGGGACCAAATCCCTTTACCCAGGCCATTGAGCATCTCCTGAACGAGATCGGCGAGCAGGGTTGGGAGCTGGTCCAGGTCACGTTCAGACCGGGCCAGATGATCTGCTTCTGGAAGCAGCCCGAGTAGACCAGGTGACAACCTACGACGTCATCGTCGTCGGGGCGGGCCCGGCTGGGGCCGCTGCTGCCTATTGGCTGGGCGATGCAGGATGCCGCGTGGCGGTCCTTGAGAAAGAGGAGCTGCCCCGCTACAAGCCCTGCGGAGGAGGCGTTCCCAGGCCGGTCCTCGATCGGTTTCCCTTCGATTTCTCCACCATCATAGAACGCTGGATTCGGCGCGTTCGCTTTCGCTTTCGAGACAGTCGGGAGGTGGTCACCGAGCTGCCGGACCGCTCAGTGGCGATGGTGATGCGCGATCGTTTTGATCTGCATATCCTCAGCCACGCTCAGGCGGAGGTGCGAGACGAAGCATCTGTCACCGCGCTTGTGCAGGATGAATCGGGCGTTGCAGTAACCATCGCGTCCGGTGAGACACTCCGCGCCCGCTACCTCATCGGTGCTGATGGAGCACACTCTCGTGTGTCACGGCTCGTCGGCCTACGGCGGGATAGACAGATGGGAGTTGCCATAGAGGCTGAGGTTCCTGTCGATGACAACTTGCTAGAGGCGTACATGGACACGGCTCTCTTCGTCTTTGGCACACCCTCCAAAGGGTATCTGTGGATCTTCCCCAAAGCGGAACACCTGTCAGTGGGGATTGGCACTTTCCGAGACCGTGTGTCCAATATGAAGCATATCCTACGGAGGGAGACGGCAAGACTGGGGATTAGAATAGACGGCGTAAGAATGCGTGGTCATCCTTTGCCAGTTCATTTGCAACGCGAACCTCTTCACCGAGGGCGGGTCTTGCTGATTGGCGACGCCGCAGGGTTGATAGATCCGCTGCTGGGAGAGGGTATTCGCCACGCTGTCGACAGCGCTCAGCTGGCGGCCAAGTCGCTGTTGAACGATAGCCCACCAAGCTATTCCCAGCGAGTCCACCAGGAAATCGGTCGCGACCTACTTTGGGGGAGACATTGGGCAGAGCTGTTCTACAACTATCCACGGGCCTGCTTCGAAGTAGCGGTGAGAAATCCCCTATTCGTGAGGGACTTCCTCCGCCTATTTGCTGGAGAGATCTCCTATCGTCGTATGGCAGCCCGAGCTATCCCCAACGCCTTGCTGGGTTTGAGTAAGAGACTGCCGATAAGAGCGGCTCGGATGTCGAGCCGATAGCCTGAGAGTCACTACATCTGGAGGTGCCTATGTTGAGTCGAGACTACCGTGACGTTCCCAAGGAACCTGTTGGCGAGGATAAGTCCATCCGCTGGCTCATCGGCGAGCCTGAGGGTGCGCCGAACTTCGCCATGCGCCTGGTTGAGTTTGAGCCTGGGGCTGTCTTCGAGACACATCAACATCCCTATGAGCATGAGATCTTTGTCTTGGAGGGAGAAGGGATAGTGCACACGCCAGAGGGCGAGGAGGATATGCGCCCAGGCGTCGCGATCTACGTCCCACCTAGCGAGCCTCACGGCTATCGCAGCACGGGAGACGTCCCACTGCGTTTCATCTGTGTCATTCCACTGTGAGGGAGGCGAGGCGCCTCCCACGATAAGAAAGGGAAGCAGCCCGGGGACGCGCTTGGCGCCTCCCTCCTGCCCAGCAGAGGTAACCAGTCCTATCGCAGTTCCTGGCCAAGCGCTCAAGAGCGGGCGTGCGCAGCTCAGAGGCGCAGCGACCTGAGCCCTGATGCCCAATAGTGCTGACCCTATTCCATACCTGCTCTTCATCGCCGGCATCACGGGGATCCTGCTAATTGTCGTTGCCTCCACGGATGCTCTCTCTCCGCGGGATTCTCCCACGGCGGCTCACACCCGTCACCTCACCGTGACCTTCTCCAAAGCAGATCCCCACCTGTGCGCTACCCCGACACCCTCGACTGCCTCGCAACCTGCTTTCTACACTGCCACACCCTCTAGGGCATTCTCTACGCCCGCGCCGACGACCGCACCGGCACCTACCCCTACGCCGACACGTATACCCATCACCATTTCACCACCCTTCATCAGCCCGACCGGGTCACTGGCCTACGTAGAGAGCGGCATGCTGTCGGTCGTCAAACCTGATGACTCCAGGGTGACGGTGGCTACAAACGGCGTCGCCCAAGATGCTCAAGCCGTGGTTTGGTCCCCCGATGGTCGATGGTTGCTGTACACGGTCGGAGCAAGCGGCACAGGGACGAGCTTGACAACCGAGCGCCAGACGATTCACCTATGGGACAGCCGGCTAGGGGACACACTCCATTTGGCACGCGGTGTTCCCGGCTTTCCCACGGGCATATCAGACATGCAAGACGCGACCTGGTCGCCCAAAGGGACTCGTATCTTGTTCCGAGGCTCCTCTGATGCGTCCTCGCGCGGCGCTTGGGTGCTGGATGTGACGGCAACACGCGTCTGGCGCCTGACCAAGTCGTCAGTCAGCACAGCTATCTGGATAGATGAAGACACAGTACTGTGCAAGAATGTTGAAGCGGACACAGCCCGACTTCTCAGTGTAGGCCCGCCGGCGCAGATGCTCACGAAGACGATAGCAATGAGTGGAGCTTACGCCCTCTCACCCGAAAGAGACCACGTCGCGTCGTTCAAGGGGCAGCCTGACGAGGGGCAAGAACTTCAACTTCTGCCTCTCCCGGGTCACGCGAAGGCGCTTCCCCTCTCCCTATCTCACCAGCCAATGGTCAGGGTCTCGGGGCACGCCCCTCTCTGGTCACCGGACGGGCGCTGGGTGACCTACGGGGCGGAATCGATCACCGCTTCCGGCGGACAGCGGCCCTACACACTGGTGGCGGACACCTTGGGAATCAGCAAGACTCAAAGCTTCCCCAGCCTTCTGCCAGTCGCATGGTCACCAGACGGGCGTCTTCTAGCCGGTATCGGCTGCTCGGACACGACGTGCAGCCTGCAACTGCTCAATGTATTCTCCGGTCAAGCCACGAGGATTATGTCAGCCGAAGACCTGCGTCTGTGGGACTTGGCTTGGTCACCGCGGGGTGTCTACCTGGTCTACAGCGTGAGCGGATCGGATATGGGCGGAGAGGGCTTGATGCTCTGGAACCGGGCGACCGGCGAGCAACATCGTCTGATCCAAGCCAGCGCGACACAGCCCCTGACCGACCTCCAGTGGACTCCTGATGGGTGTACCTTGTACGCAGCGCAGCGGGAGAAGATAGGGAGTGCCGGCCTCGCGGTCTCTACGATCTGGGGCATCGGCCCGACGTGGAAGGATCGCTGGCGCGTGGCCCCGGCCCTCTTGGAGCCTGGGTCGGCCTCGACTCCATCGGCTTGCCCCGCGCCTGAAGAAGCACTGAAACAGAGAAAGAAGATTCAAGAGGCTCAAACGTGCGAAACCAGGCCGCTATGTCCGAGTCCGCTGATGGACGGCCATCGCCTGATCGCCTATTATGGAACGCCTCTGGGCCCCGGGCTTGGTATTCTGGGGCAGCATGGCATCACCGAAACGCTGAGACTGCTCAAGGAGCAGACCCAAATCTACCAAAACCTGGATCAAACCGTGGATATGATTCCTACGTTCCACATGGTAACCACAATTGCTGACGGCTTCGCCGGTCCTGACGAGGACTACAATCACCGCGTTCCGCATGAAACGATTCAGCGCTGGATCGACGGCATGAAGGCAGAGAGCGGGTGGTCCATACTGGACATACAAGTAGGTCGAGCCAGCCTGGTCGATGAACTAGGCGCAATAGAGCCACTCTTGCTAGAGCCTGGTGTCCATCTTGCAGTCGACCCAGAGTTCATCGTGGGTAAAGATCAGGTGCCTGGAGAAGATCTGGGACAGATCACGGGGCATCAGATCAACTGGATTCAGGCAAAGATGGATCGCGTGGCACGAGCAGTCGGTCAGCGCAAAATGGTAGTCATCCATCAGTTCAATGACCGAATGATCAAGAACAAAGGGGCGATCCTCGACTATCCCCTGGTCGACCTGGTGTGGGATGCCGATGGGTTTGGCAGTCCAGACTCGAAGATCAAGGACTACAACCAGTACAAGAGGGAACCCGGCTTTGAATACGGCGGCTTCAAGGTCTTCTACGAATTCGACGAGCCTTTGATGACGCCGGAGGAGATACTGTCGCTCGATCCATCGCCCCAGCTCGTGATCTACCAATAGGGCACAGATTGGTGGAAGCTGACGCGACCCCCACGTGGGCCCGTGGCGTGGGCAGCCGGAGACACAGCCGCTCTAGGCGGTGCCGATCCCGTGCAATATCAGGGAGTATAGTCACGCAGAATCGAGCCGCCGGTAAATTCCCGTAGAATGGAGTTGTCGGGAACCAGTTCCGGAACGCATGGCTCGAACCATTGCAGGAGGGCGAGCAGCCGCTTGACCTCCACGCGTCGTGGGCTTGAGGGTTTAACCTGTAGCAGAAGAGGTTCGGCCCATTCCTTCAGCACGGCCAGCTCGTAGACCAGTGCTGAGTTGAACATAATGTCGGCGTGCTCCTGATAGGGAAAGATGAACTCCTTCTCTCCCCGTCGCACCATGTCCCAGTGTTCCAACGTATCCTCGGCCGTGTATCCCCTGTAGGTGGCGTCCCGCACGATACGCCGGATAAGGCGCGTGTCCGTTGTCGGCACGCGATTATGACGATCGATGTTGAGCTGAGTTAGAGCAGAGACGTAGATGCGGTAGATGCGCTCATCTGGCACACCGGCCACCAGCCTTGGATTCAGACCGTGAATGCCCTCCACAATAACGATGTGATCGGGTCCGAGTTTGACTGTCTCGCCCTTCTCCCGTCTACCCGTCTTGAAGTTGAAGCGCGGCAACTGCACTTCCTCCTCGCGCATCAAGGCCTGCAAATGCTGGTTGAAGAGCGCGATATCGAGTGCCTCTAACGCCTCGAAGTTGAAGTTTCCATTCTCATCCCGAGGTGTCTTCTCTCGATCCACGAAGTAGTCGTCCAGCGCGAGGGGGAACGGTCGGATGCCCTCGGCCAACAACTGAATGGAAAGGCGCTTGGAAAAGGTGGTTTTCCCAGAGGCCGAGGGCCCGGCGATCAACACCAGCCGTACTTTCTCCTGTTGACCGATCTGGCTGGCAATCTGCGCAATGCGCTGTTCATGGAGCGCCTCGGAGACGAGGACAATCTCTCGTATGCGCCCGGTGTCGACAGCTTCATTCAGCCCGCTCACAGAAACGACACCCAGCAGGCGCAACCGCTTCCCGTACTCACGGAAGATGGCCGTGAGCTGCGGATGGTCACGTGCAGAGACGAGCTTCGTCGGATGCGTCCGGCGAGGATACTGGAGTACGAATCCGGGTGGCCACTTCTTGAGGGTGAAATGCCGTAGATATCCCGTCGAAGGCACCATATAGCCATGAAAATAGTCGCGCGAATCACGCAGGTTGTAGAGCTTGAGATCTCTCCTCTCTCGATGCTTCAACAACTTGGACTTGTCCGTCTCACCCCGCTCACGAAACATCTCGATGGCCTCATCGAGAGGCACCCTCTCTCGCCGGATGCTGAAGTCCTCCTCGACGATCTCGTACATTCTGCTCTCAATCTGCGCCAGCTCCTCCTCGCTGAAGGGTTTTCGTCCCCCCACCTCGCAGAAGAAGCCTCCAAAGGGAAGCGAATGGTCTATGAAGACGAAAGCCCGCGGGAAGAGCTCACGGATCGCCGTAACCAAGAGGAACGAAAGCGATCGACGATAGATGCGAATACCGTCCGAATCGGACAAGAATATAGGTTCGACCGTGGCGTCGGTCCATATCTTGTAGGTCAGTTCCCGCAGCTCGCCATCAACCAAGGCTGCGATAAAAGGCACCGCGGATTCCCCAATGGCGGCGCGAAAGTAACACTCTAGAGACGTGCCCACGGGAGCCTCGAACGTACGACCGTCAGGAAAATGAGCCTGGGCCGTCTTGCGGGGAGCAGACGTCCAGACGAGCGTGGTATCACTGTTCATTCACACAATCTCTTTCTAAAAGGCGTTCCTAGCACGACAACGTGACTTGTGTCCTGTCAGACTTCCGAAGTCTTCGTTGTGGCGTTTCAAGGTGAGGGACATAAAAGCCGCTGAGCACACGAGGAGTGATTCAGCGGCCTCGGAAGTGCAACTTCGGTGCGACGCACTTGCCGTTAGTGCGTTGCACCTCTTCAGGTTCCTCTCTAACTACCAGCCTTGGAAGTACAACGGCTTAAGCCCGACGTGATCTCTAGACAGAAGCGGAACCCATCCTCGATCTGGGTCACCTGAGCTACCCACCAACGAGAAGCTAGAATGGCGGCAGCACGCGTCCCATCATCACCAACCCCATACACCCGCAAAGTGCCACGTCGAAGAAGAGTAGCAAGGCCAAGATCAGCCGTTGCCACGGTTTTAGGTTGAGAAACTCTTGGGTAAGGCTCTCTTCTTCAAGCTCCAGATCCTCGTCCTGAACCATCTGTTCCCGCAGTTCCTCAACCATAGCTACCTCCTTGACTCAAAACAACAAAGGCCACTGCTGTCAACCGTGGGAGCGGTACAACTGTTCCATAAGATACCGCCAAATGCGCCAAAAGTCAAACGATTTCAACGCAAGGCCAGGAGCACGTGTTTTAGACCCCTGGGGTTTTGTCGAACCGTATGAAGCCCCACGAAGCGATGGCAGGTAACATACGACAAGGCACTGCTCAGCCCTGGCCGAACCCCCAGGGGGCTTCTGTCGCCAAGGGAAGCGAAGGAAGCAAAGCGGCTGAAGCGCCTCCCAAAGGGATCGGAGCAGCCGCTGCGCCAGAATTCTAGCAGATAACGATGGATATGGTATAATCGCCAGCCGTGAGAGGGATGTGTGAGGATAGATCAGCTGACGAATGGATGATCGATCATCAACCGGTGTTCAAGCGGCTGTTTGTCACTCTGTTGATGGGAGCTGCAGTCTTGCTGGCAGCCTGCGGCCAGGTGGTGACGCCGGAGCCTACCCGGGATGCCCTACCCGCAAACACCCCAACCGCCACCCTCGCTACGCCTATACCTCGCCCGACCAAGGAGGTGCTCTCTAGTTCCCCGCCTGATACGATGACGCCGACCACCACCCCCACGCCGATCGTACACGTCGTCCAACAAGGGGACACACTGCAGGCCATCGCTTTCGATTTCGAGGTGAGTGTAGAGGCGCTCCAGAGGGCAAATGGGGTCGAGAACCCCCAGTTCCTACAAGTGGGACAGCGATTGGTCATTCCAGTCGACGAAGAGTCAGGCCAGATGACGCCAGGCCTACTCCTGCCCACCCCCACGCCGCAGCCAATCCGCGTCCAAGGCGAAGCTCTCTATGAGACGCCTGTTGATAGCCTATTGGGCTTGGGAGAGGTTCACAATACGACAACTATCACGCTGACGAATGTGCAAGTACAGGTAACACTCCTGAATGCCGCCAACGAGCCGCTGGTCGAGACCAATACATTCATATCCGCGGACATCCTGCCGCCTGGAGCGTGTTCTCCATTCAGGGTTCTGTTTACGACACCGCCATCAGACTGGGCCAGCTACCAGATGAAAGTCATCCGCGGGCAGGAGGCCGGTGCCCTTGCCAGAGGCTACGTGCCGATGTCAGTGGTGAAAGCCGAGGGTAGCCTCTCAGACCCACAGCTCCAAGTTAATGGTGTCGTCAAGAATGTGAGCACCGGACAAAGGGCTCAGTCCGTGGATGTTATCGTTACCACCTATGACGCTGAAGGAAGGGTCACCGGATTTCGTCAATCTGTACTGACAACCGCCCCAAGAAAGGAAGGCGCAGCAACGCCCAGCGCAGTCGACGGAGGGCTCCCCCCGGGAGGAGAGATCGCTTTCAGCCTCTCGCTCACCACCCACGGGGATGTTCCGGCGGGCCGGCTCCCACACTTCATCGTCCTTGCGCTAGGGCATGCTGTGGACAGTACAACCTCGGGAGGGTAGGTCATGTATCGCATACTACGTGTTATTGCAATCATCGTCACCAAGCTGACGACCCGACTAGAGCTCATCGGGGTGGAGAACATACCACCCGATCCGCCCTATCTTCTGGCAACCAACCACCTTTCGGCGCTCGATATTCCCTTGCTGGCCTCTATCTTCCCGCACGCGGTACGAGCTCTGGCCGCAATCGAACACCGGTCGAATCCGCTCTATGCACCCATATTGGCAGCCTCTGGCGCGATCTGGGTACGACGGGGAGAGGTGGATCGTCAAGCTCTACGAGAGGCACTGACCGTCCTGGAACGGGGTGAGGTGCTAGGCATAGCCCCCGAAGGCACACGGTCTGACACCAGCCATGCGCTTCAGGAGGGAAAAGCTGGAGCCGCCTACGTCGCCACCCGCGCCGATGTGCCCATCGTCCCAGTAGGAATCGCCGGCACGGAGAAGATCAAGAGCAACCTCCTTTCATGCCCTTCGTGCTTCCGGCTGCGTCGTCCCAAGGTACGCGTCGCAATTGGAGAACCCTTCCGCTTGCCTGAAAGCGACCGCGTTCGAGGTCAGAAGCTGCAAGAGTACACGGACCTTATCATGTACTCCATTGCCAGTTTGTTACCGGAGAGGTACCGTGGCGTCTACGCCAACGTGCGCCTGGCCCGCGAACGCCCAGCTTGCGAACGCAAGCCCTAAGCCGATGTCGTTTGTCCCACTGATAAGAAAGGGAAGCGTAGCGGCTCCCCCTTCTCAGGTCAAGCCATCTCCAGCTCAGTATGCACCGCCGCCAATAGATCCTCGGGATCAAAGGGCTTGGTAATGTAGCTGTCGACGCCCAGATCCCGTCCCTTCTGGATATCCTCCCGCTCCGCCATGGAGGTCAGAAATATGAAAGGGATGGAACGCCACTCCAAACGCCTCTGCACCTCCTGATAGAAAGCATACCCATCCATTTCGGGCATCAAAATGTCCGCTATGATCAGATCGGGCACCACGTCCTCCATGACCTGGAGCGCCTCGATTCCATTGGCCGCCGTCGACACCGCGTATCCCTTTATCATGAGAATGCTCTCGATCGCTCCCGCCATGGGTTGATGATCCTCTACCAAAAGTATCTGTTTCCTATCTACCATAGTCTACCTCACGGAAATCCTCCAAGTTGACAAGTCTTCGGTGCGACGCACTTGCCGTCACTGCGTTGAGGGAAGGACCAGGTTACGCTTTTTCGTGACCGAGTCGTATTCGAGTCGTAACC
>CAYQZG010000034.1:0-30468 GCA_964421785.1 uncultured Anaerolineales bacterium | reverse complement strand
CGGCTGGAGCGCCGTCGTCCCGACGGCAGTAACGGCGCCTAGTGCTCCCGGCCCCCGTCCCGGAGGCGATTGGCCCAGGAAGCCCCTCAATCGTACCCCAGGCGTGCTCTCCACCGCCTGGCGTGCCATCACCTGCCTGACCCTGGTCGTCCTCCTCTGCCTCCCCGCCGCCTGCACCTTCCCCGGCACCATCCGCCCCACGGTCAAGATCGGCCTGGTGGCGCCCTTCGAGGGACGCTACCGCTACCTCGGCTACGACGTGATCTACGCCGTACGGCTGGCGCTGCAGGAGGCGAACCAGGATGGCGGAGTCTCGGGCTACGGCGTCGAACTGGTGGCCTATGACGATAGGGCCGATCCGGCGATGGCGCCTGAACAGGCGCGCAAGCTGGACGTCGACCCCGACGTCATAGCCGTCATCGGCCACTTCCGTGAGGAGACCACCGCCGCCGCCGTCGACACCTATGCCCAGGCTGACATCCCCCTCGTGGCACCCACTGCCCTCGACCTCGGCCTGACCCCGGGTGAGGCCCCGGTCTACGTCCCTGGCCGCACGGCCGCCCCTCTCGCCGAGGCGCTCCTGGACCGGGCCTCCGCCCTGAAGGGCGACGGCGAGGTCGTGCTGATCGCCGATGGCGGCCCGCTGGCGTCGGCCCTTCGCCGCGAGGCCCGAGGACGGCTGGCTCGGGGACAGGCTTGGCGGCTGGTCAGCGCGCCGGCCGGGGCGGATGGCTGGCGCGAGGACGTGCTCGCCCGTGACCCCTCTGTCATCCTCCTCGCTCTCGATCCGGTGCGGGCCGGGGAGGTGCTGGCGGCGCTGCGGGATGCCGGCTGGGATGGCGACGCGCTGGGCGGTCCGACGCTGGCGGCCTCCGACGTCGCCGCTGTGGCGGGGTCCGCTGCCGAGGGGACGGTCTTCGTCACCCCCTGGCCGTTCCCCGAGGACGTTGCCGGTGGCGAGAGCTTCGCCGTCGCCTATCGTGGCGCCTCCAACGGCGTGGAGCCCGGCCCGTACGCCCTTCCGGCCTACGAGGCGACGTGGATGGTGCTCCAGGCGCTGGAGCGGGCGGCCGACGGCGGCGAGCCTACGCGCGCGGCCCTCTCGAAAGCCCTCCCCACCGTCCAACGCGATGGCCTCCTCGGCCATCTCTCGTTCACCTGGGAGTCAGGAGCAGAAAGGACCCTCTACTGGTACCGCATCGGCCCCGATGCCACCCCCCACGCGTTGACCCAATGAACCTTCACCTTCTCCTGCTGGCACCCTACTGCGGCGGCAGCCACCGCGCCTGGGCCGAGGGCTACCGTTCGCACAGCCAACATCGGGTCACCCTCCTGTCGCTGCCCGCTCGCTTCTGGAAGTGGCGCATGCAGGGTGGGGCGGTCACGCTGGCCAAGCGGGCTCGTGACCTTGGTCCGCGTCCCGATCTGATCCTCGCCTCCGACATGCTTAACCTGCCCGCGTTTCTGGCGCTGACCCGGGACATCCTCGCTGACGTGCCCACGGCCCTCTACTGCCACGAGAACCAGCTGACCTATCCCTTTCCCCCGGGCGAGAAGCGTGACCTGACCTACGGCATGATCAACTGGCTCTCCATGCTCAGCGCCGACCGAGTCTTCTTCAACTCCCGGTATCACCTCGACGACTGGTTTGACGCCCTGCCGAACATGCTCAAGCACTTCCCGGACTACACCCATCTGCATCTTATTGACGACGTCCGTGCCCGGGCATCTGTGCTCCCGGTGGGATGTGACCTGCGGCGCCTGGACGCCGTGCCGAGGCCGGAGCGATCGGATCGGCCGCCACTCATCCTGTGGAACCAGCGCTGGGAATACGACAAGGACCCGCAGGCGTTCTTCCGTGCACTTCACGCGTTGGACGAAACAGGGATGGATTTTCGTGTAGCTATTGCCGGTCGAAGCTATCGGCAGACCGCACCCGAGTTTGAGGCGGCGAGAGACAGGTTGGGGGACAAGGTGGTCCACTTCGGTTACGCGGAAGCGGAAGCCTATCAGAGATTGCTGCGTGGGGCCGACGTCGTGGTCAGCACGGCGATTCATGAGTTCTTTGGCGTCTCTGTCGTCGAAGCGATCTACGCCGGCTGCTTTCCGGTGCTTCCCAACCGTCTCTCCTATCCGGAGCTGATCCCCAAGTCATATCATAGCGCCTGCCTGTATGATGGCTTTGAGGATCTGCTGGCTCGTCTTCGCTGGGCGCTCACGGATCTCAGTGACGCTCGCGCGGTGGCCGCAGAACTGCGGCCGACCGTGGCTTGCTTCGACTGGGGAGCGATGGCACCAGCCTACGACCGGGAGCTTGAGAGGGTAGCTCGCCTCCGCATCGGGGGACAGTGAAGGGCCCATCGTCTCAGATGGCGACCCGCTCAGAGCCATTCGAGCGGGCCTCTGATCGATCTCCAACTGCTCACACGAATGTCGTCTTCATACCTCTCTATGCCTTTGGAGGCTAATTCGTGTAGTGATTAGCGCTATCAGCAAGAGCCATCGGCACCACCCCCGCCTCCTACCTCGTACACTCTTGACCATCAGGAAAGCCAGGCCGTCGGCCACCTCGAAGACCTTTGCCTTGGAGGGAGGTTGTCACCTCCCTTTGACCCTTCGCGTTGACCACGGGGCACCGACCCTCAGGAAGCCTTGTGGGTTGTTGACGCAGAGGTAAGTGGCGATAGATCCGGTCAGCTCCATCAATGGAGGGGAGAGGGCGTCGCCGGCCGGGAGGGCGAGCTCTCCCGGGGATGCCAACGCACCAGTGATGGCGACTTGCCGGAATAGACAGGTTGGGTACAATTAGTCACGTGCCTAGCTGCGTTCCACGGTTCATGGAAGCGGTGTTCATCGGATCTTCTCACCGTTGGGACAATCATGATTGAGCAAGCTGCACGTGGGCAACGACCACGTAGTAGTTGGGTGTAGAGGAAACTCATGGATGTCATCGACGAGGTAAAGGATCGCCTGGACGTTGTCGAGGTGGTCTCTTCCTACCTCCAGCTCAACAAGTCGGGGCGGAACTACAAGGCCCTCTGCCCCTTCCATAGCGAGAAGACCCCCTCGTTTGTGGTTTTCCCGGAAAGCCAGCGTTGGTATTGCTTTGGGGCCTGCAATGAGGGTGGGGACGTCTTCACTTTCGTGATGAAGATGGAGGGGTGGGATTTCCGAACCACCCTGGAGGAGCTGGCGAAGCAGGCCGGGGTGGATCTGCAGCCCCGCACGCCCCAGGAGGCGAAGGCGGCCGAGGAGGCCGATCATCTTCGGGATCTGCTGGCGGCAGCGGCCCGTTATTACCATCACATCTTGATCAATTCGCCGGAAGCGGAAACGGGCCGCGTCTATGTTGAGAATCGTGGGCTGACGGCGGAGACGGTTGACGCCTTCCAGATCGGCTGCAGCTTGGCGGGGTGGAATAGATCGCGCGACTACCTGACCGAGCGGGGCCATAGCGTGAGCGATCTGATCAAGGCTGGTTTGGTCGTGGAGCGTGAGGACGGGGGCACCTACGATCGCTTCCGAGATCGGTTGATGATTCCCATACGCGATGGGCGCGGGCGGGTGATCGGGTTTGGGGCCAGAACCCTGGATCCCGATGGGGTGCCGAAATACCTCAATTCACCCAAGACGATGCTTTTCGACAAGAGTGCAACACTTTTCGGCCTGGACATGGCGCGGCGCGCTATCCGCCGCGAGAATCAGGTGGTCATCGCCGAGGGGTATATGGACGTGATGCAGGCGCACCAGGCAGGCTATGAGAACGTCGTCGCTCAGATGGGAACCGCATTGACAGAGGCACAGCTGAAGCAGCTGCGTCGGTATTCAGAGCGGATAGTGCTGGCGCTCGACCCCGACACGGCCGGTGTGCAGGCGACGTTGCGCGGCGTCGAGGTAGCCCAGAGCACGTTGGACAAGGAGTGGCAGCCGGTCTTCAATCCCCGGGGCCTGGTGGGCTACGAGGGTCGGCTCGGCGTGGAGATGCGAGTGCTGCAGCTCCCCAGTGGTCAAGACCCCGATGACGTGATCCGAGACGATGCTGATCAGTGGCCAAAGCTTTTGGAGGAGGCGGTCCCCGTTGTCGATTTCTACTTGCAGCTTCTGACCGAGAGTGTCGATCTGGAGGACACCAAGGCGAAGGCTCGAGTTGTGGATAAGCTGTTGCCGGTGCTGGGGGCCGTGGCGAACCCGGTGGAGCGGGAGGACTATGTGCAGAAGATCGCTCGCTCGCTGCGCTTGGACGAACGTGCTGTGCTGGCGCGCGTAAGAGAGATCGAGCGAGCGGGTGTGGAGCGGTACCGTAGGCCCGGCAGACGTGGCGGGCACGTCGAGCCCCAGAAGCAGGAGGCGGAGGAGCGTCCCGACACCGTTCTTGAGAGGTACTGTGTATCGACCATCCTCCGCCGGCCAGGCTTGCTCGCTCGGGTGAATGGTGTGCTGAGAGAGAAGGGCCTTGATCCTATGCAGGCGCAGGATCTCGGGCAGACGAGCCTGCGGATGATTTTCGAGACGTGGAGGGATCTGCTGCTCACCAGACCTTCCGTCTCCGTTGAGACGCTGAGGGCCTCGCTGCCGATCGACGTGCAAGCCCATCTGGAACGCTTGACATCTCCTGATGATGCGCAAATCGCCGACGAACAGTTGGTGCGGGACGTTGTGGTGACCCTACTTCGCTTGAGGAAGCGTCGCCTCAACGCGTTCGTTCAAGATCTTAAGCTGCTGATGCTGGAGGCTCACGAGGAGGGGGACGCGCGGGGGAAGCAATATGATCAGGCTCATCTGGCGTACGCGCAGAAGCTACTACAGACGCAGCGCGCGCTGGCGCAGTCGCGGGAGTTGGTGAGTCACATTTGAGGCAGGGTCACGCGCGATGGGGTAATGATGACTGACGAGGCACAGTCCATGCCGATCGAAGAAGACGAGATTGTCGCGGAGTTGCGAGCTGCCTATGACCTCATTGAGGAGGAGGGGGCGGAGGATGGGGAAGCTTCGATCTTGGTGGAGGTGGCCGCGGATGAGGACGATGAGGGAGTTCTCGACGACACCGAGGAACCGACGTCAGAGGAGCTCGAGGAAATTGAGCAGCAAGCTGACGAGATCGTAGAAGAGCCTCTCATCAAATCCACTGACGATCCCGTGCGCATGTATCTGTTGGAAATCGGCCAGGTACCGCTCCTTAAGCACCGTGAGGAGGTATGGCTATCCGTCCAGCGGACGGCGGGGACGCATCTTCAGCACCTGAAGGAGCGCCTAGTTGGAGAAGAGGGCGAGATAGGTCAGCAGGTGTCCAAGGCACTGCTCAGCGAGCTTCATGGCGCATGGGATGACGTCGTTAAGCAATGTGATGAGCTTGACATATCACGACCTGATCTCTGTGCCCTGGTGGACGAGGCAGCTATCCTCCATACCTACATTCTTCCTGATCGTTCTTCGTATATTCATTCCTTCTTGGAGCAACACGGCTGGACGAGCTCGGTGGATGTAGCACGGACCACTATGGCAGAGCGTCTTTTCGACGTCTTCCGGGCCCTCTATACCTTGCCGCAATCCTTTCTCAAGCAGATTGCTGACGCCTGGCGCGATAAGAGCTCCATCCCTCCGGCCCACGATCTTCAGAGCTCGGCTTCACAGCAAGATGTCGAGGCGCGATGGGGTGAGGTGGTGGCCCGAGGCCTGGAGGCTCAACAGTTGATGGCGCAGGCGAATCTTCGGTTGGTGGTGAGTGTGGCGAAGAACTACACGGGTCGCGGTATCTCGTTCCTGGACCTGATCCAGGAAGGGAACATCGGTCTCATGCGAGCAATTCGTAAGTTTGACCACACCAAGGGGTTCAAATTCTCGACCTATGCCACGTGGTGGATTCGACAGGCTATCAGCCGCGCTATCGCCGATCAGGCGCGCACGATTCGAATCCCGGTTCACATGGTGGAGAAGATCAACCGGTTGATCCGGCTTAAGCGGCGTTTGGTGCAAGAGTTGGGCCGTGAGGCGACGTCGAAGGAGTTGGCGCTAGAGTCGGATCTGTTGACCTCCGATGAGAAGAGCATGATCCGCTCGGCACTGAAGGATGACGCACCACTGCCGCCCGCTTTGAAGCATAAGCTGAGTGCGGCTGCAGAGGAGGTTCGCCGTATCCTGCGTATCTCCATGGAGCCCATGTCGCTGGAGATGCCCGTGGGAACCGATGACGACGGCGTGTTGGGCGAGTTCATTGAGGACGACAGCATTCAGGGGCCGGCTGACGCAGCCCACGATCAGCTGCTGAAGGAGCGTGTCCGATCGTCGCTTGAGGTCCTCAGCGATCGCGAACGCGCGGTGCTTGAGATGCGATTTGGCCTACGAGACGGCAGGACGCATACCCTGGAGGAGGTTGGGCAGGCGTTTGACGTGACCCGCGAGCGGGTGCGACAGATTGAGTCGAAGGCTCTGCGCAAGCTCCGTTATCCCGGTCGTGGTCAGAAGCTGCGCGATTTCCTCGCCTAGAAGCTTCCACCAATGCCCTCGTCTCGAACGGCATTGGAGCCAGCAGCCTCACAGGCAGTGTGACTTCGCCGTCGTGACAGATTCCTACCCCAGACTGTGACGTTTGTAAGCTCTCCCGCGACACACCGCTATTTGACATCGTTTCGGAGATGTGGTACACTCTTCGCTGTTGACTGGCGGCCCCATCAAATACCTGCAATACCGTCTCTGGAGGATAACGTTGCTGAGTCAATTTGCCTTCGTTGGGATTTTCCTGTTGATCGCGCTTTTCTTCGGTGTTGCCCCGCTTCTAATTGCCTACCTTTTACGCCCCAAGAAGCCAAACTCTCGCAAAGCATCAACCTATGAGTGCGGCCTAGAGCCCCGCGGCGACGCGTGGGTGCAGTTCAAGGTGCAGTACTATGTGTTTGGACTTGCTTTCGTCGTATTCGACGTCGAAGCGGTCCTGCTATTGCCTTGGGCTGTGGCCTATCATGCGCTGGATCTCTACGCAGTGTTGGAGGCCATCCTCTTCATCTTGATTCTGCTGGGGGCTCTGGTTTACGTCTGGCGCAAGGGTGCACTCGAGTGGGTTTAGGACTGGCTCTTGAGAGTTTGTCGCCAGCAGTTGGCCGTCCCTTGCAGGCACCAGGGAGTTCACCATGGACTTCATAAGTGATCTGATCGTAAACATTGGGCAGTGGCTGCAGATGCTCCTGGCAAGCACCGGGTTGCCGACCGCCTGGGTCCAGGCGGTGATGTTCGTTGTCGGAGGATTCGCTTTGGCCATCGTGCCTTTTGCGGCTGTGATTGTGCTGATTTGGGCGGCTCGCAAGCTCGTTGCACGTATGCAGGATCGGCTCGGTCCGAACAACTCGGGACCATATCCTGGCCCCTACGCCATTCTCCAGACCTTCGCGGACGCCATCAAGATGTTGACCAAAGAGGATGTCGTGCCCACCGCTGCCGACCGCTGGGTTTTCAATGCGGCACCGGTGCTGATCTTGACGATCGCCGTGTTGATCTGGGCGGTGATACCTCTGGGGAAAGGTCTGGTGGGCGCCGACTTGAACATCGGTATTTTCTATATCTTGTCTCTTGGATCCGGCAGCCTCGTGGCGCTACTGATGGCGGGCTGGGGGTCGAACAACAAGTATGCACTGGTGGGTGCGCTGCGAGCCATTGCGCAGTTGATCAGTTATGAAATCCCGCAGATCCTGGCAGTCTTGACGGTCGTCATGGTGGCCGGAACGTTCTCCATGCAGGGCATTATTGAGGCACAGCGCATACCTTTCTTGTTCTCGATGCCCTTGACGGCCTTTCTCTTCTTCGTTGGCTCGTTGGCGGAGGTGAGCCGACAGCCGTATGACCTGACGGAGGCCGATTCGGAGATCGTGGCCGGCTACATGGTCGAGTACAGCGGGATGAAGTTTGGACAGTTCTATCTGTCTGAGTTTATGAACAACTTCTCGCTCTCCGTTATCACCGCCACCTTGTTCCTGGGAGGCTGGCGAGGCCCGTTTGTCAACAGCGTTCCTGTGTTGGGCACTGTCTGGATTCTCATCAAGGCGCTAGCGGTCTTTTTCGTGCTGCTCTGGCTGTGGGGCACGATGCCTCGTTTGCGCATCGATCAGATGCTGAGCTTCAACTGGAAGTTCCTGGTACCGGTCTCCCTTGCCAATGTCTGTATGCTGGCGCTGGTTGGTAAGGCTTTGCCGCCAGATCCAGGTCCCTGGGTGCAGGCGGGAGCGCTCCTGGGCTCCAACGTTCTCCTGGCACTGGTGATCTTTGCGATTATGATCGCGAGCGGCCGACGAGCGCGAAAGCAGCAGCAGGTGGTCGTCAGCGGCTAGTGCTCGTCGATTATTGGCTGCCGCTAGCCGTGAGGCTCCGACGGCCGATGGCTATTCATTGAGGTCTTGTGTATGCAAATCACACTCCAACACATCCTGTTCGTTGTATTTGGCGCACTCACGCTGGGTGCGGCACTGCTGGTCGTGACCCGGCGGAACGTGTTCCACGCCGCGCTGTTCCTGATACTCTCCTTCTTCGGCGTGGCTGGACTCTACGTCCTGCTGGAGGCCCCGTTCCTGGCTGCCGTGCAGCTCTTCATCTACGTCGGCGGCATTGCTGTTCTGATCATCTTCGCCATCATGCTCACACAGGACTTGATGGACCACGATTCACCCGGTGTTGTCTCTCAGTGGTGGGCGGCAGCGCTTGTGATGGTGGGATTGTTTGGCGTATTGGGCTGGATGGCGTTGGCCCGTGACTGGGGAACGCCCGCCGGGCCCGTACCTGACAATACCATCGCCATTCTGGGCAAAACGTTGGTGGATCCGCAGGGCATGGTTCTACCCTTTGAGGTTGCCTCAGTCCTATTGGTAGCCGCACTCATCGGGGCGATGACAATCGCGCGGGAGCGATAGCGCCACCTGGAGGCTGGTGAACTGCGCGTGGCCTCACCTCGTCATCCCTGTAGGTGTCGTCCTCGATGACCCATCGTTGATTTCAATGCAGACTGATTGCGTTAGGAGGCAAAGGAACCTATGAGCCTGGATCTGATCGTCGACGTACTTGTCCCCCTGACGGGTCTCCTTGGCGTAGCTGGGATCGGCGCACTGTACTGGTGGGTGCGCAGACAGGACGCCGGCACCAAGCGTATGCACGAATTGGCGCGCTACATACAGGAGGGAGCCAACGCCTTTCTTCGCCGCGAGTTTATCACCATCGTGCCTTTCGTGGTGGTCCTGGCCATATTGCTGTACCTCGCTATGCCCGAGGGGAAGTGGCAGATCGCATTCGGTTTTGTCATGGGCGCGGCCTTCTCTATGGTCGCTATCTACATCGGCATGAACGCGGCAGTGCGGGCCAACGTGCGGACAACCCATGCGGCCCGGACCTCGATTGGCAAGGCTCTGACCGTGGCCTTCCGTGGCGGCTCGGTGATGGGGCTCTCCATTGTGACGCTGAACATGCTGGGGATCGTGCTGCTGATGTGGATCTTCGGTGTGAACCGAAACAATCCGGAAGGAGTGAGCCTGCTTGTCGGTTTTGGGTTTGGGGCCAGCCTTTCAGCGCTCTTCGCCCAGCTGGGTGGCGGCATTTACACCAAGGCCGCTGACATCGGAGCGGATCTCGTGGGCAAGGTCGAGGAGGGGATTCCGGAGGATGATCCGCGCAACGCGGCTGTCATCGCTGACCAGGTGGGTGATAACGTCGGCGACTGCGCCGGTCGGGGTGCAGACCTCTTCGAATCTGGTGCTGATAATGTGATCACCACCATGATTGTCGCAGCATCCCCTGTCTTCGTGGCCAAGTACGGTTGGGCTGGCGTGGTGTTCCCACTTATAGCGAGGGCCATCGGTATCCTGGCCACGATAGTGGGTATCCTTCTCGTGCACGGGCGAGATGATAGAGATCCTATTCTTTCGGTCAACATTGGATTCTTTGGAACCGCCGCAACCTGTCTGGTCCTTTTCTACGTCGCCGCGCGCTGGCTGATGGGCGACGTGGGCCTCTTCTGGGCCCAGGTGCTGGGGATGGTAGGGGCCATCGCAGTTGTCGTCGTGGTTCAGTTCTACACCGGGGCTCACGGGAAGCCAGTGCGCGAGACCGCTCGATACGCTCAGAGCGGGGCGGCGGTGAGCATCCTGCAGGGGTTCTCCTACGGCATCGAGAGCACGGTCTGGGCCAAGTACATCCTGGGTATTATCATCCTCATCTCCTACTGGCTGGGGGGTGGGGGCCTGATGGGTATCTACTACATCGCTGCTGCCACGATGGGGATCAAGGAGATGAAGGGCATCATCATGGCTGGCGACACCTTCGGCCCAATCGTGGACAACGCGGCCGGGATAAGCGAGATGGCCGGCCTGGGTGAGAAGACACGCACAGCCGGCGATGCTCTGGATGCGGTGGGCAACGTCACCAAAGCTCTGGCCAAGGGCTATGCGATGAGTGCAGCGACGATGGGCAGCATGGTGATTCTTTTCGCCTACCTCTTCGAGGTGGCACGCTTGAGAAGCATCGAGCTGACGAATATCGATGTCTTCATGGTCAATCTGGTCAACCCGCCCAACGTGGCCGGGCTTTTCGCCGGCGTCGCTATGCCCTATCTCTTCTCCGCGCAGACCTTGCGCGCAGTCAATGATGGTGCTCACCGGATGATTGAGGAAGTGCGGCGTCAGTGCCGCACGATTCCTGGGCTGATGCAGGGGGAGTGTCAGCCTGACTATGCACGTTGTGTCGATCTGGCGACGAGCGGCGCACTGCGGAAGATGGTGGCCCCGACCCTCGTCTCGATGGTGATCCCCATTATCGTCGGGTTTACACTGGGGCCCTGGTCTCTGGCAGCGTACCTTGTCGGCGTGAAGGCATCGTCGGCAGCGCTATCCAAGGCGCTATTCAATGCTGGCGGCACCCTCGACAACGCCAAGAAGCTGATTGAGGGAGGTGAGTTCGGTGGTAAGGGCTCGGCGGCTCACGCGGCTGCCATTGCCGGAGATACCTTCGGCGACCCCCTGAAAGACACAGCTGGGCCGTCTTTGCACATCTTGGTCAAGCTGCAGAATATTATGTCGATCACCCTGCTGCCTGTATTCACGAAGTACGGCCTGGATCTATTCGTATAGGTCCGGTTATCGGATTGGTTTGATAGTGTGAGGGACTCGGAGGAGCGATGAGTATGATTCCCTTGGAGTGGTATCTAGTTTTCGCAGCGGCGCTGTTTTGTGTCGGCACGTACGGCGTCCTTGCACGTCGCAACGCCATCACTGTCCTGATGAGCATTGAGCTGATGCTCAACGCTGTCAACGTCAACCTTGTCGCCTTCTGGCGCTATCTGGAACCCGGAGCTGCCACAGGACAGGCATTTGCCTTGTTCGTCTACGTCGTTGCTGCGGCGGAGGCGGCGGTGGGCCTTGCGATCCTGATCGCTATCTGGCGCACTCAAGGAACCATCGTCTTGGACGACATCGATCTGCTCAGAGGCTAACACGAGGGACAATCTATGGAGATTCTCAATCTTGCTTGGCTGATACCGCTGTTTCCCGCTCTTGCTTTTGTTGCTGTCGCTCTCTTCACCCATCGCAGCCGCGCATTGAGCCACTGGGCCACTATCGGGGGTATCGCTATTGCTTTCTTGTTGGCCCAGATTGTGTTCTGGAGAGCGGTGACCCTACCGGTGGGTGGCGGAGAGCACGCCTTTGAGTCTGCTGTCGCCCCGTGGTTGACCGTCGGCGTGGAGCGATTGGGACTGGGCGTCTACGTCGATCCGGCCGCTACCATCATGCTCTTCATGGTGCCTCTCGTCTGTATGATGATCTTCATCTACAGCGTTGGCTATATGAATTTCGGAACCCCGGATGTCGACCCCCGCTACAGCCGTTTCTTCTGCTATCTATCCCTGTTCGCCACCGGGATGCTCGGTATGGTGGTCTTCAACAACCTGTTGGCGTTCTTCATCTTTTGGGAGATCATGGGCACCTGCTCGTATCTGCTGATTGGCTTCTGGTACGACAAGAGCTATCCTGACCCCGACAAGATCACACCCAAGGAGGCCGGTCTCAAGGCATTCATCGTCACTAAGATCGGTGACCTGTTCTTTATGCTGGGCCTCGCGCTGCTCTACGCGGAGGTGGGGTCGCTTGCCTACCACGACATCTTCAGCGCAGAGACGCTTCACCACCTGGCCAACACGCCGTTCCTGGGCACCTCGACGGCGACGGTCGTCGCCCTGCTGCTCTTCGGGGGGACGGTCGGCAAGAGCGCGCAGTTCCCGCTCCACACCTGGTTGCCCGACGCGATGGAGGGTCCCACACCGGTCTCGGCCCTGATCCACGCCGCTACGATGGTCTCGGCTGGAGTCTTCCTGATCGTGCGAGCCTTCCCCATTCTGCAGGTCGCCAACGCAGGCGTGCTGGCCATTGGCGGGATTCCCTTCGTGGCTTTCATCGGTGCCTTCACCGCCATATTCTCCTCCATCATGGCCATTGCCCAGGACGACATCAAGGGCGTACTGGCCTTCTCGACGATCAGTCAGCTGGGCTATATGGTCGCGGCACTGGGCATCGGCGCCTACGTAGCCGGCGCTTTCCACCTTATCACGCACGCTTTCTTCAAGGCACTCCTGTTTCTCGGTTCTGGCTCCGTGATCCACGGAGTGGAACACGGGCATCATCACGTCCACGAACACAGTCACGGAGAGCACCATCAGGAGGATCAGGCCGAGTGGTTCAATCCGAACGACATGAAGAACATGGGAGGGCTGGCAAGGCGGATGCCGCGCACCTTCTGGACGTTCCTCCTCGGTGGGCTGGCGCTCTCCGGCTTCCCCCTCTTCACGGCCGGCTTCTGGTCAAAGGACGAGATCCTGGCCCAGGCGTACGAGCTGTCTCCGGCTGTCTTCTGGGTCCTGGCCGTGGCGGCTGGCATCACGGCTTTCTACACCATGCGGCAGATCTGTCTCACCTTCGTCGGTGAGCCGCGCACAGAAGCTGCCGAGCACGCTCCGGAGAGTGTGGCATCGATGACGGTGCCTCTCATCGTCCTGGCCGTTTTCGCCGTAAGCCTGGGCTGGGCCGGTATCCCGGAGCATTTCCCCATCATTGGAGGCGTCATCCCAAACTGGTTCCATCATTTCGTCGGATCAATGGTTGAGGGGGGCCATGGGGAGCACGCGGCCAAGGTAGCGGGGCATCTGGCGGAGGCACCGCACGGGTTTGTTTGGCAGCCGCTGGTGATGAGTATCATCTTCGCTTTGGGCGGCCTGGCAGTGGGCTGGCTGGTGTATGGTCGCAATCCATTGGAGGCCGGTCAGCCGGATCCGGTGGAAGCGGCGATGCGGAGCGTGAGCCTGGGTTGGTTGTACCAAGCGATGGCCAACCGGTTCTACTTCGATGAGCTCTATCAGGCTGTCATCGTCCGGCCCTCCATCTGGTTGGCAGATATGTTTGACGCCTTCGATTACGGCCAGGGAGGTGGGCATGGCGTGGT
Organism: uncultured Anaerolineales bacterium; assembly: GCA_964421785.1. Lineage (GTDB taxonomy): Bacteria > Chloroflexota > Anaerolineae > B4-G1 > B4-G1 > SKLM01. The sequence continues at coordinate 17,010 of CAYQZG010000034.1, read as the reverse complement.
GGACGGCGCGGTGAACCTGCTTGGGCATACCGGCCGGGCTATGTCGGAAATCTCCAGTTGGATCGACGTCAATATGGTCGATCGATTGGTCAATCTAGTCGGCGGCGCTGGTGTCCTCCTATCCAGGGGGCTCAACAGATTCGACCTTGATGTTGTGGACGGGGCCGTCAATGGCGTCGGCGATGTTGTAAAGGGCGGAGGCAAAGCGGTCCGTCCGATTCAGACTGGTAAGGTGCAAAACTATGTACTGCTGGCATCCTTCGCAGTGCTGGCACTGATCGTGGCGTTTTTCGCCATCTTATTCCTGCAGATTTAAGACATAGGAGAGCGTGTTATGAACTTCCCGATACTGAGCATCACCCTCTTTACCCCGCTGGTGGGCGCGTTGTTGATCCTGGTCGTCCCGCAAGAGGATGTTAAGACCATTCGGCGAATAGGGACTGCGTTTGCTTTCTTGACGCTAGTCCTCACCACCATCATCTGGGTGAGCGTGGCGCAATTGGGGCCCGGTATGCATTTGGAGGAGAACTACCCCTGGATCGCGTCTTTCAACATCCGGTATCATATCGGGGTAGATGGCCTCAGTGCCCCCCTGCTCTTCCTGACGGCCCTGCTGACGACCCTGGTGACATTCTACTCGTCTTATGCCATTGACGTGCGGGTCAAGGAATACTACTTCCTCTTCCTGCTCCTGGAGCTGGGTATGTCCGGCGTGTTCCTGGCCCTCGATCTGGTGCTGTTCTATGTCTTCTGGGAGCTGGGGCTGGTGCCGATGTTCCTGCTCATCGGTATTTGGGGTGGTGAGCGACGCCTGTACGCAGCCATCAAGTTCTTCCTCTACACGCTTGTCGGCAGTGTGGCGATGCTCCTGGCTATTATCGGCGTCTATTTCCAGACGGGTACCTTTGGTATCTTAGAAGCGGCGGCGGCTCAACCTTTCGCGGGCAATCTCACCTGGGCCAGTATCGCTTTCTGGGCCTTCTTTGTGGCCTTCGCCATCAAGGTGCCGGCCTTCCCGTTTCATACATGGCTGCCGGATGCTCATACCGAGGCACCCACATCGGGCAGCGTCATCCTGGCGGGCGTGCTGCTGAAGCTGGGGGCTTATGGGCTGATTCGCATCGCGCTGCCGTTCTTCCCTGAGCAGTTCAAGTACTTCGTTGTGGATGTTCCGATCATACCTATCATGGCGGTGCTCAGTATAGCCTACGGTGCCATGGTCTGTATGGCACAGTGGGATCTCAAGCGGTTGGTGGCCTACTCATCGGTGGCGCACATGGGGTACGTCACACTGGGGCTTTGCGCAGCCGCGGCTGGTTATGGCACACTAAGCGATCCCGAGAATCTAAGCGCAGCGGCTTCAGGCCTCAACGGCGCTGCATTCCAGATGTTTGCTCACGGCATCATCACGGGAGGGATGTTCTTCCTGGTCGGCATGATCTACGACCGCGCTCATACCCGCGATTTGAAGGTCTTCGGTGGCTTGGGCAAACAGATCCCGTACTACTACGGGATTGTGATGGTGACCGGCTTCGCTTCACTGGGTCTGCCCGGGCTGGCTGGCTTCTGGAGCGAGTTCTTTGTCTTCCGCGGCGCGATACGCTTCATCCCCGTCGCAGCCTTCATCGCTGTGATAGGCGTCGTCTTCACCGCGGCCTACATCCTTTGGAAAGTGGTGCAGAACCTCTTCCTGGGTGATCTGGACAAAGAGAAGTGGGGCAAGCTGACCGACATGACGTGGTGGGAGAAGGTAACGATGTGGCCACTGGTGATACTCATGGTGGCCCTCGGTCTCTATCCCGCCCCACTGTTGAACTCGTTCAACGCTGCTGTGACAACGATTCTGCAGGCACTGCCGTAGGAAACGGCGAGGAGGATAGACGTTGGACTTTGGAGAACCGACACTCGAGCTGGGGCAGACGCTCTGGTTGATCTCGCCGGAATTGGTGCTCCTTTTGGCAGGCTTGCTCGTCATGGGTCTGGATGCAATCCGGCCACATCGAGAGGAGAAGCGCTGGGTCCCCTACGTCGCTCTGGGAGGATTGGCGGTCGCGCTGATCGCCACGGTTACCCTCTGGGGTTGTAACACGCGGGCACTCTTCGTGCTCGCCTGTGATCCCTTCGCTCTGGTGGTCAAAGCGGTGGCTCTGGTGGCGACGGGGTTCGTTGTGCTTGTCTCCGACGTCTATATGCGGATGCACAGCGCACATCAGGGTGAGTTCTACGCACTCCTGCTCTTCGCCGTCCTGGCGATATCTCTCTTGGGCGGGGCGACCAATCTGGTCATGGTATTCCTGGCTTTCGACTTCCTGAGCATCGTATCTTATCTACTTACCGGTTTTCTACGTGATGACCGTCGCTCCACCGAGGCAGCGATGAAGTACTTCCTCTATGGCGCTGCTCTCTCGGCGGTGATGCTCTACGGTATGTCGTGGTTCTATGGATTGACCGGCTCTACCGATCTGGGCGCTATTGCAAATGGGCTGATGGAGATGGGGGGAGACGTGCGCCCGCTTGTCCTGCCCGCACTGATCCTTATGGCAGCCGGGTTCGCATTCAAGATTGCAGCGGTCCCTTTCCATCAATGGGCACCGGATGCTTATGAGGGAGCGCCGACGCCCGTTACAGCCTTTCTCTCAGTTGGGCCAAAGATCGCCGGTTTTGCTGTGATCCTGCGCGTGTTGATGACCGCGCTGCCGTTGAACCTGGCGGATCTGGCGTTGGATTGGCGTGCCCTGTTGATGGCCATCTCTGTGGTCACGATGACGGTGGGGAACCTGGTTGCGTTGTGGCAGGATAACATCAAACGTCTGCTGGCCTATTCCAGCATTGCACAGGCTGGCTACATTCTTATCGGCGTGGTGGCGGCCTCCCCCCGAGGGATGACAGCGGTGCTGCTCTACTTGGCTGCCTATGTCTTGACGAATCTAGGAGCCTTCGCTGCCGTTATCACCTTCTCCAACCAGACCGGATCCGATGTCATTGAGGACTATGCCGGGTTGAGCAAACGGGCACCGGTGGTGGCCCTGGTGATGCTCGTCTGCCTGCTTTCGTTGGCCGGTATTCCCCCGACGGCTGGTTTTGTCGGTAAGCTGTGGCTCTTCTCCGCAGCGATTGAGGAGGGATTGGTTTGGTTGGCCGTCGTCGGCGTGATCAACGGGGTCATCTCGTTGTCGTACTATTGGAAGATCATGCGAGCGATCTACTTTGCCGCACCGGAGGCTGAGGAGCGTTTGCCGACCTCGCCGGCGCTGCGAGTTGCGCTGGGCATGGCCGTGGCAGGTGTGCTTCTGCTAGGTATCTTCCCTAGTTTACTCTTAACGGTGCTTGAGACGGCTGCCCAGGCTTTCTTTGCGGGATAGTAGGGAATCCTGGCCCTGCACAATCGATTGATCTCTCTTAGGACCTGTGTTATAATCGGCGAACGCTCGGAGATAGGAGCAGAGGAATGCCGGATAGTCGCGGCAAATGGGGCGACGTCGCTTGGATGCTGGCCGTAAGCGCTCAGGGCGGTCTGATGGTCGCCATGCCGGTGGTGATTGGGCTGGGGGTAGGCTATGCGCTGGATAGTCATTTCGGTACCCTGCCGTGGATAACGCTGTCGTTGACGCTGATCGGGGCGATCACGGGGCCGGTTCTGCTCTATCGTTGGGCCACCGCACTGGTCAAGGAGCGGCTGGCAAAGAAGCAGGATGAGGAGAACTCCTGAAATGGACTTCAAGGCGATTCTCAAGACGCGAAGGGGTCGACTGATACTTGTTGGTATTCTAGTTAGTATGCTCCTTCTCTGCCTGGTGGGCGTGTTGCCGACACTGGGCGTTCTTCAGCAGGGCCAACTGCCCGAGATTTCTTTGGCAGCTGAGCATATCCCGCTTCCTTTCTCGATACCTCTGTTCGGTGACCATATTCCCAACACACTGCCGGCGACGTGGCTTACGATGCTGATCCTGATTGGAATCGGGCTGGGCTATAACCGCGCCGAGCGCCAGGAGGGCCCACCTTCTCGTTTCCAGGTGGCCGTAGAGGCGGCCATGGAAGGCATGCTTGGTTTCGTGGAGAGCATGGCCGGTGAGCATGCCCATCTCTTCTTCCCCCTGCTGGCGACGTTCTTCTTGTTCATCGCCATCTCCAACTGGTGTGGGATTCTGCCCGGATTCGGCTCCATTGGCGTCAAGGTCCAGCATCACGGGGAAGAGGTAATCGTTCCCTTCTTCCGCTCAGCCAATGCCCATCTGAGTACGACGCTGGCCCTTGCGATCATATCCGTGATCGCTACCCACTACTACGGCTTCAAGCTCCAGGGGATGTCGTACTCGAGTCGATTCTTGAACTTCCAGGCTGCATCTCCCAAGCCTGATACGTCCTCGGTAGAGCAGGGGGGCTTCCAAGGGGCCATCCAAAGGATCGTTCCAAAATTCGCTCGAGGCGTAGAGGCCGCAGTCAACGGCATTGTTGGTCTTCTGGAGATCATCCTTGAGTCGCTCAAAGTCTTACCCTTCGCCTTCCGTCTGTTCGGGAATATCTTCGCTGGGGAGGTGTTGCTGTTCGTGGTTAGTTATCTGTTTCTTTTCGAATTCCCTGTCGTCTTCCTAGGGCTGGAAATCTTCGTCGGCGCCATCCAGGCGCTTATCTTTACGATGCTCACTTTGGTCTTCATGTCTGTGGCGACGGCTCATAGCCACGGGCCCGAGGAATCACATTAGGATCTCAGAGATCACACATTAGGAAGTCAGAAAAAGGAGGACTCTATGTGGCCCAAGGATTACTACTCGATTACTCAGGTGGCAACTGCCTACACTATCCTGCTGGGCGTGATTGTCCCGGCTTTCTCCATCGGCTGGATCGGCAGCAAGGCGATGGAGGCCATCGGGCGGAACCCGGAGGCAAGCGAGGGCATTCTGACCAGCATGATCCTAATTGCTGCCCTGGCGGAGGCTATCGCCATCTACGCCTTGGTCGTCGCCCTGGCTATCAAGTTCGTCCCGGTGCCGATCCTGGAGGCCTTGCCCAGCCTGGCACAGTAGCGAAAGGAGTCACCCTTGGGCGAAGCACTAGAGGCTCTGGGCATTAATGGCCCATTCCTGCTGTCCCAGGTCGTAAATTTCCTTATCCTGCTGGTTGTGCTGCGAGTCGTTCTGTGGAAGCCTTTGCTGCAGCGGATAGACCAGCGCCGCGAGAGGCTCCAGCAGGAGAAGGAGGACGCTGAAGCTGCCGCCCAGTCACGGGCGGAGATTGAGGCCAAACGGGAGGAGATGCTCGATGAAGCCCGTGAGGAGACGAGGGCGATCATCGCCGAAGCGCAGGCGGAAGCGGAGAGCCTCAAGGATCGGGCTATGGAGGATGCTGCTGAGGAGGCAGAGAGCATTGTGGCAGAGGCCAAAGAGGAAGCCGAGAAGGAGCGCAATCGGATCCTGGGCAAGATGCGGGGTCAGATCGCAGCGCTGGCCACTGCTGCAGCTCAGAGGATCCTGGAGGAGTCGCTAGACGAGCAGCGGCAGCGTGCACTAGTTGATTCGTTCTTCAGTGGTGTTCGCGAAGGGCGGGTAGAGGTCCTCCAAGGGAAGATGGAGGGAGTCGAGCAGGCGGCAGTCAACGTCACCAGCGCGATTCCACTGACGGACGCGGAGAAGGACATCGTCCGGCAGGAGTTGAAGAGCCGCGCAGCGACGGATGTGAAGGTGTCTTTCAAAGTCGATCCTCAGGTGCTAGGGGGCTTGATCGTCCGCGCGGGGGACCAGGTGATAGATGGGAGTGTAGTTGGACAGTTGGAACGACTTGAGCGGTCACTGATGTAGGAGGGCGCTCGGACGCGAGGACGTCAGCTAGGCGGCCAAGACCAGAACGCCGCTGAGTGGGGGATGAGAATCAAGACATCCTTTGAGGTCTCCCTTTGTGTCTGCATATCGAGTTGTTACATAGCCCGCATCTAATGCGGGCTATTTCCGTATCGGGGCCTGAGAGGTGCTGATGATGAGGCTGGTTGATGCCCTGGAGGACCTGCCGGGCGTCATAGGATGGGTCGGCAAAGATGTGATGGTCAATGGTATTCGTGCCGACTCTCGTCGTGTGTCGCCGGGAGACCTCTTTGTAGCCATCCCAGGAGTCAACGTCGATGGACATCGCTTCGTCGGAGAGGCGGTGGATGCTGGCGCGGTGGCCGTGATTGGTGAGCAGCCTGCAGAGGCGCTATGTGACCAGCCTGGTGACAAATTCAGCTATGTGCGCGTCGTCGATGCTCGGAAGGCTTGGGCTTGGGCGTGCGCCGTCTGGGAAGGCTTTCCTTCTCGGGACCTAACGCTCATCGGTGTTACAGGGACCGACGGCAAGACCACCACAGTGAGCCTGGTTCAGGCGGTTCTGAGATCCGCCGGACTCAAGGCCGGTATGATCACCACGGTGAAGATGCTCATCCCCTCGGTAGGCTCAGGACAAGGCTCTTTGGCGGTTCCAGGCGGCGGCTGGGAGGAAGTGGATACTGGTCTGCACACCACGACTCCAGATCCACCCGATATCCAGCGCTGCCTCGCGAAGATGGTCAAGAGAGGGGCGACGCACGCTGTGTTGGAGGTGACGTCTCATGGGCTGGCGCAGCAGCGGGTGGCTGGCTGCGACTTCGACGTGGCGGTTGTTACCAACATCACGCACGAGCACTTGGATTTTCATGGGTCGCTGCAGGCCTACCGGCGGGCTAAGGCGACCCTCTTCAAGAACCTGGAAGGTTCATTTCGCAAGTCAGGTGTGCCGAAGCTCTCCATTCTTAATCGTGATGATGACTCCTTCCGCTACTTGAGTGCATACGGAGCTGACCGCCGGATGACGTACTCGGTAAGACAGGATGCTGATGTCACCGCCGAGAACGTTCGATTGGACAAAGACCGAACGCAGTTGAACCTGTGCTTGCCGAACGGATGCGTGGCAGTTGAGACCAGCCTGGTGGGAGCGTACAATGTGCCCAATGTCCTGGCCGCAGCCTCGGTTGGTGTGGGTCTCGGTGTCCCGTTGGAGGCGATTGCAGAGGGCGTGGCCTCCGTCAAGGGAGTGCCGGGGAGGATGGAGCGCATTGATGAGGGGCAATCGTTCCTCGCTATTGTGGATTTCGCACATACGCCTAACGCGCTGAGGCGAGCCTTAGGTGCCGCGCGCGACATGATTGACGACGGAGGTCGTGTCATTGTCGTCTTCGGGAGCGCTGGGCTTCGGGATCGAGAGAAGCGGCGATTGATGGGGCGGGTCGCCGGGGAACTGGCGGATGTTGTTGTCGTTACCGCAGAGGATCCACGTACTGAATCACTGGACGCAATCATGGCCGAAAGTGCTCAGGCGGCCCGAGCGAAAGGAAAGCGTCCAGGCGAGGACTTGTTCCTCCTGGCGGATCGAGGTGAGGCAATGTTGCGAGCCTGCGAGATAGCGCGACCGGGGGATGTTGTGATCGCCTGTGGCAAAGGGCACGAGCAGAGTATGTGCTTCGGGACGACCGAGTATCCTTGGGATGATCGGACGGCTATGCGCCTGGCGCTCAAAGGCCAGGCGTTGGATACGCTGCCGACGGCGGGGCCGGTAGACGCAGAATAGCAGTTGGATACAGGAGGGGCGTTCATGCCGTATGCGGAGACTGCAAGCGGGGAGCTGTTCTACACGAGGGCAGAGGGGCCGGAGGGCGGTCCCGAGATGGTGCTAGTCCACGGCGCCGGAGGGTCGCGTCTGCACTGGCCTCCCCAGCTGCGGCGTATGCCTGGAGCCACGGTCTATACGCTGGACCTGCCTGGCCATGGCCGGTCGGAGGGTCAGGGGAGTGAGATGATCGAGGGCTACGCCACCGCCGTCACCGCTTTCCTCGATCAGGTTGCCGCTGGCCCAGCCGTCATCGTGGGGCACTCGATGGGCGGCGCGGTGGCCCAGACCATCGCCCTCAGTGAGCCGGGAAACGTGTCGTCCGTGGTGCTGGTGGGCACGGGCGCTCGGCTGAAGGTCGCCGCTGCTATCTTGGAGGGCATTCAGCAGGACTTCGCCGAGGCCATTGGTCTCATCACCCGCTACGCCTGGTCCTCCGGGGCTGATCCGTCACTGACGGAGATCGGGCGCGATGCTCTCCGAGACACGGGGTCAGACGTCCTTCTCGGTGACTTCCTAGCCTGTGATCGCTTCGATGTGATGGATCGCCTTGGACAGATAGAAATGCCGGCCCTCGTCATCGGCGGCTCGGACGACAGACTGACGCCGCTCAAGTACAGCCGTTTCCTGAGCGAGCAGATACCGGATGCCCGGCTGGTGACCGTCGAAGGGGCCGGTCATATGGTCATGCTGGAGCGGCCAGATGTGGTCGCAGATGCGATCAGCGAGTTCGTGGTAACGGGCAGCTAGCCACGCCCCAACGGGTTAGGCGCAGCATCTCGCCGGGAGGTAGGCAAGGTCAGGGGACCTCCCAACGAATCCCGTTCTGGATGAGCTTCTGTATCGTCCCCTACCCAGACCCGCGCCCGCCCTGGACGTGGGCTCTCTGGTCTTTGCCTGCCTACTCTACGAACAGATTGAGGAACTCCTCGTTGCTCTTGGTGCTGCGGAGCACCTGGAGCAGCTCCTCCATCGCCTGCGCTTTCGTATAGCCGGAAGACTGCGAGTCGAGGAAGCGCTGGCGCATCAGCCATACCTTCTGTCGCGTGCGTTCGTCGAGGAGTAGCTCCTCGCGTCGCGTGCCTGAACGCTCGATGTCGAACGCCGGGAAGATGCGACGCTCCTGGAGCCTACGGCTTAGGTGGAGCTCCATGTTGCCCGTGCCCTTGAACTCCTCGTAGATCATATCGTCCATCCGACTGCCGGTGTTGATCAGCGTGGTGGCGATGACCGTCAGGCTACCTCCATCCTCGATGTTGCGCGCTGCGCCGAAGAAGTGCTTCGGCGGATAGAGGGCTGCTGGATCGAGCCCGCCGGAGAGCGTGCGGCCGCTGGGCTGGACCACGAGGTTGTAGGCACGGGAGAGACGCGTGATGCTGTCCAGAAGGATGGCGACGTCCTCTCCTTCCTCCACAAGACGTTTGGCGCGCGCCAACGCTGTCTCCGCCACCTGAGCGTGGTTGCGGGCGTGCTCGTCGAACGTCGAGCTGATCACCTCCACGTCGGGCCCGACAGAGCGGGCCATGTCGGTGACCTCCTCTGGTCGCTCTCCGATGAGCGCCACCATGAGGCGTACCTCTGGATGGCTGTTGGTGATACCGTTCGCGATGCGCTTGAGCACCGTGGTCTTACCCGCTTTCGGCGGAGACACAATGAGGCCACGCTGCCCCTTCCCGACGGGCGCGATCATGCTCAAGAGCCGTGTGGTTGGGTTGCCGCGCGGCAGCTCCAGCATAAAGCGCTGATTAGGGAAGATGGGTGTGAGTGACTCGAAGCGCGGACGATGCTTGGCCGCTTCGGGGTCACTGTTGTTCACCGCCTCCACGCGTAGAAGGCTGTAGTACCTCTCGTTTTCCTTGGGTGGTCGTATCTGTCCGAGGACTAAGTCGCCGGTCCGCAGACCGAAGCGGTGTATCTGCGACGAGGAGACGTAGATATCGTTTGAGCTCGGCTTGTACTCATCGGGTCGCAGATATCCTTTGCTCTCATCGATGACGTCCAGCACGCCCCCGCCGAAGATCAGACCCTGCTGCTCGGTCTTGGCCTGGAGCAGGCGCATAATGAGGTCGCCCTTGTTGAGGCTGCTGTAGCCGGAGACCTCCCACTCCCTAGCCAACTCACGGAGTTCATCCATGGTCCTCTCTTGCAGGCTGACTATGTTCACTTGTTCGTTCACTCTTTTTCTCCTGTCATTTATTCGTACTTAGCGATGAATGCTTCTGCTTTCCCAACCAGCTCCCGATTGCCGATGAACAACGGGGTGCGCTGATGCAAGTCCTTTGGTTTGATATCGAGGATGCGATTTTGCCCGTCCGATGCGCGGCCACCAGCCTGCTCTGCGATGAAGGCTAGAGGGTTCGCTTCGTATATGAGTCGTAGCTTGCCATGAGGATACCTGGAATCGGCAGGATAGTAGAAGATGCCTCCCTCCAGCAGGTTGCGATGGAAGTCGGCCACCAGGGCGCCGATGTAACGCTCTGAGAGCGGGTCTTGCTCATCTTCTTCGTCCATTCCCTGCAACCACTGCGTGAAGCGTCGGATGCCTTCCGAGCGATACTTGCTGTACGCATGATTGGCGCTGTAGTATTTCGGCTTCTCAGGGATTCTCAAGCTCGGGTGAGAGAGAAGAAACTCACCCAGGCTGGGGTCGAGCGTGAATCCGTGCACGCCCCGCCCGGTCGTGTAGACCATCATCGTGCTGGAGCCGTAGATGATGTAACCTGCTGCTGCCATTTGATGCCCTCTTTGCAGGCAATCCTCCACCGTGCCTGGCCCTTTCTCACTCCGACGCCGATAGATGGCGAAGATCGTGCCCACGGTGGCGTTGACATCAATGTTAGAGGAACCGTCTAGGGGATCGAAGACAAGCACGTACTTGCCGGTCTCGTACCCTTCGGGGATATGGATGGGGTTCGTTCTCTCCTCTGAGGCCATCATGGCCAATCGACCGGTGTAGGAGTTCATGCGGATGATGACCTGGTCGGCGAAGACATCCAGTTTCATCTGCTCCTCTCCCTGGACATTCATCTCACCTGCTGAGCCCAGGATTTCGACCAGTCCGGCGCGTGTCGTTTCGCGTGCTATGATTTTCCCGGCCAAGGCGATGTCGTAGAGAAGGCTTGAGAACACGCCTGTTGCTTCGGGGAACTCTCGCTCTTGCTCGATAATGTGACGCTCTATGGTGATAATTCGATCATCCATATGTTGCCTCCAAGGTGTGAGACTAAGGGGGCCTAGTCAGTCTAGGTACCAGACCCACCGTGCGCCGCGCATCTCGCGCATGATGTCTGTCGTCGAGAGGATACCCAGCGGCTTATCGTCGTCATCGACGACTAGAAGACGATGGATATCGCTTTCTAGAAGTTTCTTAGCTGCATTCTTGACGGTGGCGTGCTCTGGGACGCTGATGACCGTGGAGGTCATAACGTCGCGGGCTTCAATGGCTGTCAGATCCTCGCCATAGTGGGCTATGGTATCCATGTGGGACACAACGCCTACCGGGGGAGTGCCTTCTCGTTCTGCTACCATGATGGCATGGATTTCTGTGTCGGCCATCACCCGTACTACCTCTTGTAGAGGTGTCTCCGGTTTGCAGAAGATGACGCCCTTGTGATAGATGTCGCGCACCGACCTTTCTCTCTCCATAGGATTGTTGCCTCCCATTTCTAGATTTGCCTTGTCCTTACGCCTGTCCATAGGTTCAGTCTACGAGCCAGGTGACGTAGGTATGGCTGATAACGGCTGCAAAGAAGATGCTGTCCATTCGGTCAAGCACGCCACCGTGACCCGGTAGTAGCTTTCCACTATCCTTCACACCGGCCTCGCGCTTGATCATCGATATGGCGAGATCACCCAGTGGTGCGACCGCAGCGACGAGAAGACCCAGCACGAGGCCGCGAGACCAAGTGATGCTGCTTCCCGAACCGGCTCTAAGGCGACAAGCCCATCCCAGGAAAGCCCCCATCAGCGTGCTTGCCAACACACCGCTTATATATCCCTCTAGTGTCTTCCCTGAGCTCAACAATGGCGCCAGTTTGCGCTTTCCCCAAAGGGATCCAAACACGTATGCAGTGGAATCGGCGAACAACGTGACAGGAACGGCTATGAGCGTCCACCAAAGGCCGTCGCCTGGCATAGATCGCAGTCTGACCAAGCAAGCTCCACAGAGTCCAATGTACAAGCCACTGGCTATTGCTCCGGTCCACTCTGATACGCTCGACTGTCCATGGCGCAGCACCTGCCAGCTCAGCGAGATGAGAAGGATACCAGCCATTCCCCGATTCAGCAGCTCCCATTGTGGGAACTGGCTATCTAGCAACCAGAGCCACACCAGGCCGGTCCCAAAAAGATGGACTGGTTGGAAGCCGCGACGGGCAACTAAGCTAGCGAATTCGATCTCAGCTAGTGTTGTAAGAGCCGCAATCAGGGCGAAAAACGGCAGATCGCCCAGGCAGATGAGCCATGCGGCGATCGGAATCAAGACAATCGCGGTGATCAGACGGGTACGTAGCACGGGTCGGCAGTATTCGGGAGCGATCTAGCGGTGTATTAAACGTCAAAGCCGGAGTCTGCGAGCTAACCTGAAGACTTTCCAGGGACCAGGCCAAAACGACGTTCGCGTTGATTGAAATCCTTCAAGGCTGAGTAAAGTTCATCCTTGTCAAAGTCCGGCCACAGAGTGGGGGTTGTATAGAACTCGGCGTAGGCTGCTTGCCAGATAAGGAAGTTGCTGAGACGCATCTCGCCGCTGGTGCGAATGACCAGGTCTGGATCCGGTTGTCCTGCCGTGTAGAGATGGCTACTCACTCGTGCCCCGTCGATCTCCTCAGGGGAATAACCTTCGGCGATGATGTCCCGTATCGCGTCTATGATTTCCGCACGACCGCCATAGTTGAAGGCCACGTTGAGTATCAGACGATCGTTGTTCTTCGTGAGCTCAATAGCGCTTTGGATCTCCTGCTCAAGTTTCACCGGAATACGCTCTAAGCGCCCTATATGGCGCAATCGAACACCCTTCCTGTGGAGCTCTGGCACCTCTCGTTCGACCATATGTTTCAGTATCGACAGAAGTCCTTGCACCTCTTCTTCTGGGCGCCCCCAGTTCTCAGTCGAGAAGGCGTAGATCGTCAGGATCTTGATGCCGAACTCGACGGCTGCCGGTAGCACCTCGCGTAGGTTCTCGGTTCCCCTACGGTGACCGGCTAGACGTGGCAATCCTCTACGTCGTGCCCATCGCCCGTTGCCATCCATGATGATGCCAACGTGCTGAGGTACACGTGCCAATGGAGGATACTGCTTTGCCTCTTGTGAATTGGAGGACATACTCTCAACAGGCTACGAGAGACGTATCGGGGCGCGTCCGAAGATAACTCTGAGCTCCCGCAAGGTCTCAAGGACGATCTAGTGTGAACGTGCGGATGCGTTTCTCTTGTCCTTCTTCATCAGCTTTCCATGATCTCTTGCTGTTTTCGCGCGCTGATCTTTTCCATCTGCTCTACGTAGCGGTCTATGAGATCTTGAAGCTTGTCTTTGCTGCGGTAGAACTCGTCCTCGGAGATGAGCTTCTCCTTTTCGAATTCACGTAGGTCGTCCAGGGCATCCCGACGTATGTTGCGCAGCGCGACCTTGCCCTCCTCAACACGCTGCCGGACAACCTTTGCAAGTTCCTGCCTTCGCTCCTCGGTCAGACGCGGAATAGGAAGGCGGATGATCCGGCCATCATTGGATGGCGTAAGGCCCACATCGGATTTGAGGATCGCTTTCTCTATCTCCTCCAGCGACTCTGGATCGTAGGGCCGGACGACAAGCAAGCTTGGCTCTGGAGCGGATATGACCGCCAACTGATTGAGCGGCGTTGGCTGGCCGTAGTAGTCCACCATGACGCGTTCCAACAGGGCCGGAGACGCACGCCCCGTACGAATCGTGCGCAAGTTGGCCTTCAGCGATTCGGTGGCTTTGTGCATACGTTTTTCTGTTTCTCGAAGGTGTTCTCGATACATAGTTACCGTGAGATTAGTGTGCCAATTGGTTCTCCCAATACCGCTTGTTCCAAGCTGTGAGGCTGCCACATGTTGAGCACCAAGATAGGCAGGTCATTCTCCATGCAGAGCGATATGGCTGTAGCATCCATAACCCCTACGCGCATCTCAAGGGCCTGCATGTACGTCAGCGCATCGAATCGTTCAGCGTCCGGGTTCTCATGGGGATCCTCAGTGTAGACGCCATCGACTTTTGTGGCCTTGATCAGCAGATCGGCGTTTATCTCCATAGCTCTCAGCGCGGCGGCTGTATCAGTGGTGAAGTATGGGTTCCCTGTGCCGCCTCCGATGATGACAATCCGGCCTTTCTCCAGATGTCGGATTGCCCGCAACCTGATATACGGCTCGGCAATAGCACGCATCTCGATGGCTGTTTGCACCCGGATGGTGGTGCCCATTCGCTCTAGGGCGTCTGCCAGAGCCAGGGCGTTCATAACGGTGGCGAGCATACCCATATGATCAGCAGTGGCTCGGTCCATACCGTGGGCCAGACCATCTCTCCCCCGCCAGATGTTACCAGCGCCAAGGACGATGGCTACTTCAGCTTCCAACGCGTATACCGCCTGTACTTTGGCGGCGACCTCCTCGGCCATATGCGGACTGACTCCGAAGCCCCCTGGTTCAGCCAGAGACTCTCCCCCCAATTTGAGAAGAACCCGCTTGTACTTGGCTACAGCCATTCTGTCTTGCTCTGAGTGAAACCCTTGTGGCCAAGACCAAGCACCCAGCCTGGGGTGCCGGCCTTGGCGTTGGGTGACTTGCGTGTTGGTTACTCTCCCACCTCGTACCTATCGAAGCGGCCCACAACGACGTTTTCGCCAAACGCCGTGATCGACTCGTTGATCAAGTCCTCAATGGACTTGTCCTCATTCTTGACAAAAGGTTGCTCCATGAGGCAAGTCTGCTCGAAGAACTTGTCCATCCGCCCCTCAACGATGCGATCGATGATATGCTCAGGCTTCCCCTCCTCCAGAGCACGCTTGCGATAGATGTCTCTCTCGCTTTCAATGACCTCTTCTGGTACATCTTCACGGGTGAGGTACCTCGGTGCGGCGAAGGCGATGTGAAGGGCTAGGTTGTGGGCCAAGATCTTGAAGTCCTCGGTGCGAGCCACGAAATCCGTCTGGGAGTTTAGTTCCAGCAGCACGCCGACCTGGCTTCCGTGATGGATGTATGCCTCTATGATGCCCTCGGAAGCTGCCCTGTCGCTCTTCTTGGCCGCTTCGGATATCCCTTTCTCGCGCAAGTAGGCAACGGCTTCCTCAAAACTGCCATCGGTGGCCTCCAACGCTTCACGGCAGTCAAGCACGCCCGCGCTGGTTGCGTCCCGCAGTTCCTTAATTGCTGACGTCGTGATTTCCAACTCTTTCTCCTTCTGCAGTCTGCGATGTCATCATCAAAGCCATATGGCTTTGTGTTGTGTAGACTATGTTACTCGGCCGACGCTTCGACCGCTTCGGCTTCCTCTTGTTCGCCTTTCTCCTTGGCTGATAGCTCCTTGAGCCGAGCGAGCGTCGCGGCGCTTAGATACTTCTCGTCCTCTAGCTCAAGCTCCTCGACCTCCGGCATCTCTTCTTGTTCCTCGTAAGCCTTTCTCTGCGCGATTCCTTTTAGAACCGCATCTGCTATCTGATGGGTGATCAACCTGATAGCTCGGATAGCATCGTCGTTGGCCGGGATCACGTAGTCGATTGGATCCGGGTTACAGTTTGTGTCTACCATCGCGATGATGGGGATCCCCAGCTTATCCGCTTCCGCAACTGCAGTGGCTTCGCGCTGAATGTCGACCACGAAAAGCAACTCGGGGAGGTTGCGCATCTCCTTGATGCCACCGAACCTCTGGTTCAGTTTCTCTATCTCTCGTTCCTTTTCCAGTGCTTCCTTCTTGGTGAGGAGATCGAAGTCGCCGCGCTCGCGGCGTGCCTCCAGATTATGCAAGTAGTCGATTCGCTGTCTAATCGTTTGCCAGTTGGTCAGCGTGCCGCCCAGCCACCGCAGATTAACGTAGGGCATACCGCAACGATCTGCCTCACGTGCAACAGTCGCTTGTGCCTGGCGCTTCGTGCCAACGAAGAGCACGTCACCCCCAGCGGCAACCGTGTCTTGAACCAGCTCGGAGACTTCATCAAGCGCCTTGAGCGTCTGATGTACGTCGATGATATGCACCCCTTTGCGCTCGGTGAAGATATACGAATCCATCTTCGGATGCCAGCGCCGGGTGCGATGTCCAAAATGCACACCTGTTTCCAGGAGCGCCTTCATAGAAATGTCAGCCATTGTAGGGGAAACCTCCTTATAACCGTTTTTTCCTCCGCCTCTGTCACTCCTTTGGGAGACCAGGTTGGCTGACCCTGGCACGGTCCCGCCGGTCAAGAGGCGTGTGTATTATCCAAACCTTGAGGATTGTACCACAAAGCAGGATTTCGGCAAACTCACAGTGGGTTTATTCCGCTGCGCTTGGCACACTGAAGCGATAACCTACCCCGCGGATTGTATGAAGGTATCGGGGTGACCTGGTATCCTCTTCGATGGCCTCGCGCACCCAGTGGATGTGCACGTCCAGAGTCCGAGTGTCGTCGATGAAGTCCGTTTCCCACACTCGCTTCATGAGGAACTCACGTGTCAGAACTTCTCCCGGGTGGCGCATAAATAGCTCAAGAAGATGGGCTTGCTTGGGCGTGAGATGGCGCTCACGATCTGCCTTCGTGATGGAGCGCCGTTTGATATTGAGGATCAGCTCACCTCTGCGCAGTATCTCACCTTCTGGCGTGGGTAGCAACCAGGAGATCCGGTTGATCAGCTTCTGCGGTGAAAAAGGATAGCAGAGATAAGCCCGCGCGTTCACGTGGTCGGGTGTTGGATTCTCTTTGTGTAGCAGCAACACCGGGCTATCGATCTCTTCCTCCTCCAGCGTGCAGCAGAATCGACGTCGACTAAAGCGTAGGGAAGGGGCATCGAGCACGATAACGGCTGGGTTCATTTCTCTGATTCTGGCCAGCGCTTCCCGGCGAGTGCGTGCTGTGGCAAGATCATACTCTGGATCGAGCATCGGCGCCAAGCGCTCTCCCGCAGGTTTTCGCCCTTCGACGAGCAGGACTTTGTGTGACACTGTCACTGACTTGCGGATCCTCCTTACACAGTCACGAGCTCGTGTATGGCTTCGCTGTGCTTGGTCCTAGAAGACCTAGTGGTCTTGGCCGCTCTGAGTGAGTCTTCACTGATTTGTACTAGACCCCAGCGAGGATTCGGCTGGGAAGGCTTCGTCATATCGCGTCAAGCGCCCGTCCGCCCACGCCATTGTATCATGAGAGCCTTTGCCCATTATACTCTATCCTTTTCTAGTATGCAAATCGCGAAAAGG
>CAYQZG010000033.1:16592-30593 GCA_964421785.1 uncultured Anaerolineales bacterium | reverse complement strand
ATGCGTGATGCGTGAGGGGGAGCGATGGTTGATTTGAGTGTAGATCTCTGCGGCGTTCATCTCCGTAATCCTCTCGTTCTGGCCTCCGGTCCTCTCTCGTGGAACGCCGCGGCCATTCGCTCGGCTTTCGAGGCCGGGGCGGCCGCCGTGGTCACCAAGACGATTCGTCCGCGGGCCACCATCAATCCGATCCCCCACATAGTCCAAGTGGAGCGCCGAAGCTTGCTCAACACAGAGGGGTGGTCCGACCTGCCGGCCGAGCAGTGGATCGAACAGGAGCTTCCCTCGCTGGGCGATCGCGGCGAGGGCGTCGTCATCGCCAGCACAGGGCACACGCCGGCCGAGGTTGAGCGTCTCGCCGGGCCGCTGGCCGGGACTGGCGTTGATATGTTGGAGCTCGTCTCCTACGAAGCGCGGGACGCTGCCCCGATGGTAGCGGCGGCGAAGCGCGTCGCTGCTATCCCGGTGCTGATCAAGGTCAGCGCCAACTGGCCGAACCTTGTGGATGTGGTCGCCGCCTGTCTCCAGGCCGGCGCCGATGGCATCACGGCCATAGACTCGATCGGCCCTGCGTTGGCGATCGACGTGGAGACAGGGCGGCCGCTGCTGGGGTCGTTCGCCTGGCTATCGGGTCAGGCTATCCGGCCCATCGCGCTGCGGGCGGTGGCGGAGATATGTCTCCGCCACGACGTGCCGGTGGTCGGCACGGGAGGCGTGGGGCGGGCTGAGGACGTGGTGGAGATGGTGATGGCGGGGGCGACGGCCGTCGGGGTGCACACCGCGCCGCTGCTTCATGGGCTGGGTTGGTTCGATAAGACGCTACGTCGGCTGGAGGCGTGGCTGGAAACACGAAGGGCGCGAAAGGGAACACGAAGGGCACGAAAGGAAACACGAAAGACGCGACATGAAGCACGAGGAAGGGCGCGAGATCGGTGTGGTTGCGAGCGGCTTTGCGACCTGCGGGGCGTGGCCCTGCCGTATCTCCGGGAGACGGTCTCTTCCTCGCCCCTGAGGTTCGTCTTCGACGCCGAGACTTGCACCCGATGCGGGCGCTGCGTCACCGTCTGTGCCTACGGGGCCCGCAGCCTGACGCCCGAGGGTGGCATGGCGCTCGATGGCGTGCGGTGTCGGTCCTGCGGCCTCTGTGCCTCGGTCTGCCCGACGGGGGCGCTGCGATGCGGCTGAACCGGCTCGGCCTAGATCGATTCCTTGCCATTCTGCCCCATTTATGCTACACTCCCTGGTTGCCCACGCGGTGGTCGAGGCGGTTGATTCGCCGGGCGTTCGGTCTGGTGCGAGGTTCATTGTGAGGTAGATTCCATGCATAAACGTATGCTCTTGGTGGGGCTAGCGCTCCTGACAGGTTTGTTTGCTGTGGTCCCCGTGGGCCGGGCGGCTCCGCTCTTCCAGGCCCAATCCATGATCACCTATCCGACGGACGGAACCACCGTCAGCGGGGAGGTCCAGGTCAAAGGCGTGGCCCTCCATCCCAACATGGACTTCTACCAGGTCCGCTACGCCGCAGGAGCACAGCCAGCGGCTGATTCCCAATGGAAGGATTTCGCCATTGTCGAGGGGCAGCAGGTGGACGACGATGTGTTGGGCACCTGGGACACGACGCAGATTCCCGATGGTCAGTACACGCTGGCGTTGGCCGTCTGGGGCGTGAACGATGCCAACAACCCATACGTCTTCTTCGCCACGAATATCACCGTCAACAACACCAACCCTGTTCCCACACCGACGCCCGAGGAGCAGGAGCCGACCGATGTGCCGGCGACTCCCACGGTTGGCCCCAGCCCCACCCCGGTGGCTGTCGAGCAGCCCGCCACGTCTACGCCACGTCCCACGCCGACCCTGTCGGCCAGCCTCCTGCCGACGCCGACCATCAGCGCCAGTGATGAGCCTTCCATGTCCCTGAACGTGGGACAGATTCGCGATGGTTTCTGTGTCGGAGGGCTGATCACCGTGCTCTTGCTTTCATTCTGGGGGCTTTACCTGCTGGCAAAAGCTGGCTTGCGCTGGTTCCTGCGGCAGCGTTCACAGCCATCCTCAGGCGCGCAACAATAGGCGCAAGTCACTACTGGTGCTGGACTGTATCTATGAGTCGCTATCTTATCGTCGGACTAGGCAATCCAGGTCGCAAGTACGCTAACAATCGTCATAATGTGGGCTTCCGTTGCGTCGACCACTTGGCTTCGGCGCATGATCTCTCTTTCAGTCGCCGGCAGAAGCAGGCTAGCATTGCCCTTGGGCCGATTATCCGCCGGTCAGTCGTCCTGGCTAAGCCTCGCACCTTTATGAACAAGAGCGGACACCCAGTTGCTTCATTGGCCCGTTTCTACCGTGTGCCCTTGAATCGACTTCTCGTGGTCTATGACGATCTCGATATCCCGCTGAGCACCACGCGTGTGCGACCATCAGGAGGCAGCGGTGGGCATCGGGGCATGCGATCGATCATCAACCGGCTGGGCAGCCGGGAGTTTCCGCGTCTGCGCATCGGCATTGGACGCCCGCCCGGGCGCATGGATCCGGCTGACTACGTGCTGCAGGATTTCTCGGACGAAGAGGAGCTGCTTCTGGAGAGGGTGTTGGAGCAGGCCACGGCTGCCATTGAGACGTGGCTGGACGAGGGGATCGACGAGGCTATGAGCCATTACAACCGGAGTGTCCAGCGTGAGGCTGATGGTTGACTTGACTATCATCACAAAGGCCGTGGAGCGCCGTCGTCCCGACGGCATCGGCGCGAGTGAGAAGACCCTGTTTCAGCCGCTGGCTTGACTGCTTTCGAATGAACATCTCCGGTCTCCTGAGGGCGTTTGAGACACTTGAACCGTATCAGGCCCTGAAAGAGGACTTGCAGCGAGGCGAGTTGCCTGCCCCGCTTGGCTTGATGCGCGCTGCGCGAGCTCCGCTGCTGGCGGCTGTCGCTCGTGACCTGAACCGTCCTCTACTCGTCATCACCGGTACGGTCAGTCGCGCGCAGAAGCTTGCCCAGTCTTTGCGCGATTGGTCGGGCGGGTCGATATCCATAAGCCGCTTCCCGGAGCCGCTGACTCTGTTCTACGATCGCGCTCCTTGGACCGATGAGGTCATTATCGGGCGTCAGAGAACACTCCGCGCGCTCTCCATCCTCAATGATCGGCAGGAGCCCGGCGGCGGTATGTCTCCGCTGATCGTGGTTGCCTCGGCGCGCGCGCTGATGCAACGCACGCTTCCTCTTCATCAGTACCGTCTTTCCATCCGTAGGATCAGGCTAGGCCAGCTGCTCGACCTTGAGCGCACGCTGCAGTGCTGGGCCGGGCTCGGTTACGAGCCGGTGAGCGTCGTCGAGGCTGCTGGTGAGTTCAGCCACCGCGGCGGCATCATCGATATTTTCCCTCCGGCCGACGATCTGCCCGTACGCATTGAGCTGTGGGGCAATCAGGTCGACTCCCTTCGCCGCTTCGACCCCGCGACGCAGCGCTCTCAAGAGCGAGTGGAGAGCGTGACCATTACGCCTGCCCGAGAGGCTCTGCCTCGGCACGGTCCGCGTGTCGCCGAGCGCGTGGCCGAGATGCTGGAGCGTGATCTGCCGGACGATCTAAGGGAGGAGCTGGACGAGCACGTCCGTGGCCTGGATCAGGCGGCGCCATTCCCAGGTCTTGAGTTCTATTTGCCGATGCTCTATTCCAGCCCGGCGACACTTCTTGACTATCTCCCGCCTGACGGCTTGCTCGTCGTCGACGACCGCTGGGAGTTGGCAGACAGCTGGGCCGAGTTGGAGGAGGAAGCACTCGACCTGAGGAATACTGTCGAGAGGGACGGCGCGTTGCCCGCGGATTACGCCTTGCCCTACGCTACCTGGGATGAGTGGTCCGAGGTCACCACGGACCGACCGATTCTCACTCTGGGCCATGGCGGAGAGGAGGCCACGGTGCCTCTGTCCGGCTGTTTCATCCCCGGCCCGCGTTTCGGAGGCCAGCTCAAGCCGCTGATAGATCACATCGAGATGGCACAGCTTCGGGGCGACCGTGTGGTCGTGATCAGCCGTCAGGCACGGCGGTTGGTCGATGTCTGGAGCAGGGATCATGAGTACGTATCGCCGCTGGAGGATCTGCGTGTGCACCCTCGCTCCCCCCTGACCTTCGTGGAAGGGGCCCTTGAGGAAGGCTGGGTGCTACAGCCACGCGATGGCTTGGCCACGCAGTTGTTGACCGACGGTGAGATCTTCGGCTGGCGGCGCCCGGCACCGCGCCGTCCTGTCCATCGCCGCAAGGTGGCCCCGGAGTCTGTCTTCTCCGATTTCTCGCCCGGTGACTACGTCGTCCACGTGGAGTACGGCATCGGCATCTTCAGGGGTCTGGTCACCCGACGTGTTGAGGGGGGCGAGCAGGAGTACCTGTTGGTCGAGTACGGTGGCCAAGGTGGATCTCCACCTGATCGCCTCTACGTCCCCATCTACCAGACCGATCGTCTCAGTCGCTACATCGGAGGCGATGACCGCCCGCCGCGACTCAGTCGACTGGGTAAGGCGCGCTGGCGCGACGTCAAGGATCGTGTCAAAAAAGCTACCCAGGAGGTCGCCCGCGAGCTGCTGGAGCTCTATGCCACCCGTAAGCTGGCCACCGGCCACGCCTACCGGCCCGATACACCCTGGCAGGTTGAGCTGGAGGCCTCTTTCCCCTATTTCGAGACCCAAGGACAGAGGGAGGCCATCGCTGACGTCAAGGACGATATGGAGAGCCCTCAGCCCATGGATCGACTGATTTGTGGTGACGTGGGCTACGGCAAGACCGAAGTAGCGATCCGCGCTGCGTTCAAAGCAGTGATGGACGGGCGACAAGTCGCCGTCCTGGTGCCGACGACGGTTCTAGCCCAGCAGCATTTTGCCACGTTCCGCCAGCGTATGGGGCCCTTCCCGGTCGAGATCGAGATGCTGTCTCGCTTCCGCACGCGGGCTGAGCAGGACAAGATCCTTGAGAAGCTGCTGGCCAAGCAGGTCGATATTGTGATTGGTACCCATCGCTTGCTTCAGGATGACGTCGCCTTTGCGGATGTAGGGCTGCTCGTCATCGATGAGGAGCAGCGTTTTGGTGTCACGCACAAAGAGAAATTCAAGCGCATGCGCACTGAGTTGGACGTGTTGACGATGACGGCCACCCCGATTCCTCGCACGCTCTATATGGCGCTGACCGGCGTGCGCGACATCAGCGTCATTGAGACTCCGCCCGAGGAACGCTTGCCGGTTTCGACCTATGTGGGCACTTACGATAACGCATTGGTTCGGCGAGCGATCCTACGAGAGCTTGAGCGAGGTGGGCAGGTCTTCTACGTCCATAACCGCGTGCAGACCATCGAGGCGGCGCGGCAGCGGCTGGAGCGCATCGTGCCCGAGGCGTCCTTTGGCGTCGCGCACGGGCGGATGCGGGGGAGGAATCTAGAGGGGACCATGGTCCGCTTCGTCGAGGGTGAGATCGACGTGCTCGTCTGCACGACGATCATCGAGAGCGGTCTCGACATTCCAAGCGCCAACACCCTCGTCGTGGAGCGGGCCGGCCGCTTTGGACTTGCACAGCTTTACCAGCTGCGGGGTCGGGTGGGCCGGGCCGCGCAGCGCGCCTACGCCTACCTCTTCCACGACCGAGAGAGTCGCCTTACCCCTGAGGGCCGCCAGCGGCTGGAGACCATTCGCGAGGCCAGTGGCCTAGGGGATGGATACGCTATCGCCATGCGAGATCTGGAGATTCGTGGTGCGGGTGACATCCTCGGTACGCGTCAGTCCGGTCATATCTCGGCCGTCGGTTTCCACCTCTATACCCGCCTTCTAGCCCGTGCGGTGGAGGAGCTGAAAGCCGAGCGAGAGGGGAAGGCCCCGCCGCCGGAACCGCTGACGAACATCCGTATCGATCTCCCGATCCCGGTGCGGCTGCCGGAGGACTACGTCCCTGACACCTGGCTCCGTTTGAAGATGTACCGCCGATTGGCCGAACTGAACACCATGGCCGACATCGAGGAGATGGAGAAGGAGCTAGTCGATCGCTTCGGGCCTCTGCCCAGGTTAGCGGAGAACTTGCTGTTCCAGCTGCGGCTCAAGGCGCTGGCGCGGGATGCCGGTGTGCGAGCGGTCATGGTCGACAATGGGCGCCTGGCCCTACGGCCGGTGGGCGAGTTCCCCCGAGAGGCGCTCCGTAGGCACATCGCCCGCGTCCTAGACGGTCAGGTGAGCGTGAGCCGACACGGCGTTTGGCTGGCGAAAGAAGCAGACTGGCAGGAGGCGCTGGTGCGGCTGCTGAAGAAGATGGCGCGCGTCCAGCGTCACGTAGGGTTGACGGATGTGGTCTGAGAGGTTATACTGAGGTGTGGAGGAGAGGACTTAGACAGAGAGGAGTCTATAAACATGGATGCCCTGAATGTCCTGCGTGATCTGTCCGTGATCCTGTTAGCGGCGGAGGTCATTCTCTTCGCCCTGATCCCCTTGGCCCTCTTTGGTGCCTTGGTTTACGGCGTCTGGCAGCTGAGAAGGCATCAGAATCTGCCCACCTGGCTCCGTAAGACGCGGGAGTATTTCTTGCTGGGGCTTTCCTACGTCGATCTGGGGATGGACGCTGCAGCCAAGCCCGTCATTTCAGTGCACTCGGCATTCGCGACCGTGGAGGGCTGGCTCAGCGCCGTGCGAAGGCGTGGGCGGTGAATGAGGGCGCGGTCCAGGTTCAGGTCCGGTCTCTGGACGACGTGCGCAGGCCGTAAACCAAGGGTAGCTGGATTAAGTTACTGGTTGGTTATCGTGGGAGGCTAGCTTGATCATTGGTGTGGCAGTGTGGGGCCAGCCCCCGATTGCAGAAGCGAGGGAACGGCGAGTATTGGGTATTGTTGCGTTGCGTGTCTGTAGCTACTTGATCGCAAGATAGCTCATGGTGTAGAAAGGAGGCGATTTGATGAATTTGCGAACGCGCGTGATGGTGATAGGTGGTTTGGTCGGTGGGCTGGTCGGCGTGCTGGCCGCCCAGCTCTATTTGCGGTCGGTTGATAGCGAGCTGGAAGAGGGGGCGGATGTGGATCTTCCCTCCCTTGAACCAGGGGATCTGATCAAGTTGACGCTCAGCGTGCTGGGCACACTCAAGTTGGTCGATGGCTTGAAGAAGACCGCGGCATAGCACGGTCGACGAAGGGGGGGCGATGGCTTTCACGTTTCCGTCTGATGCGTGGATCAAAGAGCTGAGAAACCGACTCAACCAGAGTGCGTCGTACGAACGCTCCGCCAAGGATTGGGAGGGCGATTTTGTCTTCGTCGTGGAGCCTGACGAGGCCTATGAGGATGATGCCTACCTCTTCCTGGGGCTCTATCATGGTGAGAGCACCGATGCGGCGCTCCTGGAGAGCGAGGACGAACGAGACGCGGAATTCGTCCTCCGTGCCCCGTTTAGCGTATGGCGCCGGGTTATCGAGGGGAAGCTGGATCCCATACGCGGTATGATGACCCGCCGGCTCAAGCTTTCGGGGAATATGATGAAGATCATGCGCTATCCCAAGGCGGCTCAGGAGATTGTCTCCTGTTGTGCGGAGGTGCCTACTGACTGGAGCTAGCCATGTGGCACTTTGTCTCCCCCAAGATCGTGTTCGGCGAAGGGGCGTTGGATGCCCTTGATGAACTGCACGGATGGAGAGCCGCCCGTGGATGTGCTCTCATCGTCACCGATACCACGCTGCTCGAGTTGGGTCTGGTGGATCGGGTCGTATCCCACCTTCACACTGCGGAGATCGATACTCATATCTTTGATGCCGTCGAACCCGAGCCCAGCGTCCAGACCGTGCAGCAGGGCGTGGAGGTGGCACGGGACGTGGGGCCTGACTGGATCGTTGGCCTTGGTGGCGGATCAGCCATGGATGCGGCGAAAGCGATATGGGTGCTGTACGAGCGGCCCGATCTGCAGCCTGCCGAGATCAATCCCTTCATCGAGCTAGGTCTGCGCCAGAAGGCGCGCCTGATCACCATTCCGACCACTAGCGGCACCGGCGCCGAGGTCACCTGGGGCATTGTGCTCACCGACACCACCGGGCAGCGCAAGATGGGGTTGGGCAATCGGGAGAACGTGGCCGACCTCGCCATCGTTGATCCCGAGATGGCCGCGGGTATGCCGTCGCATCTGACGGCCGACACCGGCCTCGACGCCCTCACCCACGCCATAGAGGGCTACGTTTGCACGTGGCACAGCGACTTGACGGATGGGCTCTGCGTGCATGCGGCGCGTGATATCCTCCGCTATCTGCCTCGCGCCGTGGAGGATGGGTCCGACATGGAGGCGCGTGAGCGGATGCATCACGCGGCAACTTCGGCTGGTCTCGGCTTCGGCAACGCCATGGCCTCCCTGGCCCACGCTATGGGCCACACGCTGGGTGCGAGCTTTCAAGTTCCCCACGGCCGTGCCGTGGGACTCTGTCTCCCCTACACCATCGAGTTTGCCGCCCGGCAGGCCCCGGAGCGGTGTGCCAAGCTTGCGCAGTTGCTCGGCTTCACGGAGGCTGGGGGCGAACAGGCTGCGTACGCGTTGTCCGGTGGCATACGTCGCCTGGTGAGCCAAATTGGCAATCCCACCAACGTCGCCGAGCTGGGTATCGAGCGCGAGTTGTACGAAGCGGGAATGGACAAGCTGATCGATGATGCCTTCAGCGATACCCAGATAGTCACTGCCCCACGCTCGCCCTCCTACGATGATCTGCGTCAGCTCTTCCTCTGCGCCTACACCGGAGACGTTGTCGACTTCTAACCTGGCCTTTAGCCGTTCGCAGCAGGTCACGTAGTGCAGTGGATTACTGTTCCACCGGAAGTGACTAAGCATCGTAACGCTGTTTGGCCAACGATGCGGCGTGACGATTCCTCTACATCATTGCCCCAAGCTCCCCCGTTTGCTGTTACTGGGCTGGCGCCTCAAGCTGGATTTGGTAACATGATGGTGAGGATCGAATGTCGACGACACGACAGGACCATTATACAGCGATAGGGATGGCAAGGATTGAGATGAAGAGAATTGGCATGGTACTGATTGGCTTGCTTGGCGTTATTGCCCTTTCGGCATGCAGTTTGGCGTCAACTTCAATGTCTGAGGCGACGGAGGCACCGTCGCCAGCGCCTCCGCGTGACGATATTTACGTAGCAGTCGATGGCAGCGGCGACTATCTTATGCTGGAGGAGGCGGTGGCTGCCGCGGCACCCAGGGCGACCATTACCCTTGGTCCTGGCTCCTACCGTCTGGTCATGGGGCTTGAGATTGGCACGTCAATGGCGCTCATTGGCGCCGGCATGGATGAGACCGAGATTGTGTCCGGTGCCCCTGGTCACGTGATCAACTTCAGTGGTTCCGGTTCGTTCGAGGCGGAAGGGATCACCTTCCGCCACGACGGTGAGCAGATGGCTGATGTCGTGGTCGTTGATGATGGTATCGGCAATTTCCTCGGTTGTCGCTTTACTGGGGCGGTTTACGAAGAAGGGAAGGGGAACAGAGCTGGCCTGCGCTTCAGAGGATCTTCGAGGGGCACGGTGGAGAACTGTGAGGCTTCAGGCAACGACAACACCGGCATCCTGGTCGAGCAACAAGCCCAGCCTGAGTTGAGTGGTAACATCTGCTCGGACAACGTGGTAGTAGGGATTGGTTATATGGATCTGGGGAGCGGTCTAGCCAGCGAGAACGAGTGCACGGGCAATAGAATAGGCATTGGCGTAGCGGTCGAGGCCAAGCCGACCCTAGAACGGAACAGGTGCAATGACAACGACTACGGTATCGCGTATGTGGAGAACGGCGGCGGCAAGGGGTACGGCAACGAGTGCTCGCGAAACAAGATCGGCATCACCGTCGGTGCCTCGTCCACTGCGGAGTTGTACGATAATACGTGCCGCGGCAATACCGAGGAGGATATCCGGGATTCGCGCTAGTGAACGGTGTATGAGCATGTAGGTCTACGTGGTTTACCTCGGTGACGTCTTCCCAGGGCCTTCCTGCACTGGGAGACGCGCGCGGAGACGAAGGTTCACACTGAACTCCAGGAACGTTTTCGGACTGGGGCTTTGATTGCGGGCCGCCTGGCAGCTGCCAGGCGGTTTCTGCGTCTCGGGAGGAGGCAGCGAACCTTAAAGTTTTCCTTATAGCCCCCAAAATGCGCATAAAGGACTAGCAAAAGTGCCGCGCATGCTGTATAATAGTGGGCAGTTGTGGGGAGAAATGGGGCGTAGTGGTGTATCTGCCCTGTACGATACTCCTTTTTTCGCGCTCACGTGGGGGTTACAGCAGTATGTTCCTGGGGGAGTTTGTCCACACCCTCGACAGCAAAGGGCGCTTGACCATTCCCGCCAAGTTTCGTGCGGACCTGGATACGAGCTTGGTCATCACGCGGGGAATGGACCGTTGTCTTGCTATGTTCCCCGTGGCCGAGTGGGAGCAACTGGCCGCACAAGTGAGCGATCTACCCATGACGGATCGGCGGGCACGTGCGTTCAAGAGGTTCCTTTTTTCTAGTGCTTCCAATGTCTCTCCTGACAGGCAGGGCCGTATTCTCATCCCTCCACGTCTGCGCGAGTACGCGGGTCTTGACGGCGAGGTCGTCGTTGCTGGTCTCAACAACTACATTGAGATTTGGGGCACCGATGCCTGGCAGGATGAACGGGAGCGGGTTGAAGGAGACAACGTCGACATTGAGGGGTGGGCGGCATTGGGTATCTGATGGTGGGAGGGCGATAGGTGGAGAAGGCCCATTCGGCCATAGGCGGAGCGGCTTCGAGGCAGGCTCACATTCCTGTCCTTTTGGACGAGGTCGTCAATGGCCTTCAGGTGGAGCCCGGCGTACGGATCGTCGACGCTACGGTCGGGGGAGGGGGGCATGCCTACGAGATTCTGGCTGCTTCGGCTCCGAATGGCGTCTTACTGGGCCTGGATCGGGATCCGGCGGCGGTGGAGGTGGCCGCAGATCGCCTGGCTCGTTATGGTGATCGGGTTGAACTTGTACATGCCTCTTTTGCTCATCTGAAGGAGGTGGCAGAGAGTCACGATTTCGCAGGGGAGCAATCCCCCCCGGTCGACGAGCCCAGGATTGGTCTGGTCGACGGTATCTTGTTCGATCTCGGCCTATCGTCGCTCCAGCTGGCCGATGCTGGGCGAGGTTTCTCCTTCATGGCCGATGGCCCGCTGGATATGCGGTTTGATCCCACGTCGGGCGACCCAACGGCCGCCGACCTGATTCATACGCTCTCAGCGGAGGAACTGGCGGATGTTTTCTATCACTATGGTGAGGAGAGACAGTCGCGTCGTATCGCCAGGGCCATTGTCGAGGCGCGGCCGCTGCATACCACGAGCGAGCTGGCTCGGGTCATAGAAGAGGCAGTGGGGCGGCGGCGAGGGAGGCTTCATCCGGCGACGCTGACGTTTCAGGCCTTGCGGATTGCGGTCAACGAGGAGCTGGCTACACTGGAGGCCGCCTTGCCGCAAGCCATCGAGTTGCTTGTGCCCGGCGGGCGGCTGGCCGTGATAGCCTTCCATTCCTTGGAGGATCGCATTGTCAAGCGTTTCATGCGCCGCGAGAGCAGGGACTGCATCTGCCCGCCTGAGTTACCGATTTGTACCTGCGATCATAAGGCTTCGCTCAACGTGATCACTCGAAAGCCTATCATGCCGACTGAGGAGGAGGTGGCAGCCAATCCTCGTTCTCGCTCGGCTCGTCTCAGGATCGCGGAGCGAAGGAAGTGACGAGGAAAAAGGTCATTCGAGGGAGAACGGATGTCTGATTTTCTGGATTGGGCCACCCACGGTGTGAAGCGTGGACGGCTCGAGCTTGACTCGCGCCCTCTTGTGTTGCTGCTCGCCATCGTCGCCGCACTGGCGCTGGTGGCAGCTATCTATCTGGGGCTCGTCAGTCGAACGGCTGCTCAAGGTCGTCGCATCGAGCAGCTACAGATGGAGATCTTTCGCCTGCAGCGTGAGAATGAGCAGTTGGCGGTGGAGATCGCTGATGTGAGCGCCCTGCGGGGGGATGGCTCTCCTGGGCTGATAGAGCGCGCAGAAGCTCTAGGCTTCGAGCCTGCTGAGCGGGTGGAATTTCTGACGGCGTCGGAATGAGGATGGTGCTTTGCACTTACCGTTAATGCGATGCACCTCTGTGAGGCGCTGGAACACCGCTACACCGGACAGCGCTGGCGGAGCACTTGCGTTGAGCAACGTCTAGCCAAGAGTTTTCTGATTGGAGCGCGACATGGCTGAAGGACCAAAGCGCAGGCTAATTCTGTTGATCGCCTTGCTGACGGGGTACGTGCTTGTCACTATCGTGCAGCTGGTCAAGGTCCAGATTGTCGATCATCAATTCTACGCCAGGTGGGCCAAGGAGCAGCAGGTGCGGTCCGTCACTATGGCTCAGCCTCCACGAGGTGTGATTCGCGATCGGGATGGACATCTTCTGGCCGGCAACGGGGTCAGGTACGCTATTGAAGCAGCCCCAGTGTCCATAAGGCATAAGCAGGATGTGGCAGAGGAGTTGGCCTCGGTGTTGCACATGCCAGCCTCGCACCTGGAGGCCCAGTTGAGCAGCCGCAACGAGGAGGGGGAGTACCGACAGTGGGTTCCCATAGCCCCCTTTGTCTCGCGGGAGGTTGGTGAACGAGTTGCTGACCTAACGATCAGTGGCATTACTGTCAAACCGCTCTGGAAACGAGTATATCCTGAGAATTCGCTCGCATGTCATACCTTGGGCTTCGCCACCGTGATGACGGGCTATTATGGCGTTGAGGGCTTCTACGACGCAATACTGCAGCCTGAACCTGTGGAATGGGAAGGGCCATTGGATCCCGAGAGCGTGCCCATTCCCTGGGAACCTATCGCTGGGGAGTTCCCTCGCCGAGGTGTGAGTCTGGATCTGACATTGGATCGCACGGTGCAGGCGCTGGTTGAAGCTGAGTTGGCACAAGCCCTGGAGACGTATCAGGCTGAGGCGGGGACGATCATCATTATGGAGACTGAGACTTTCGGGATCCTGGGTATGGCTAGCTTGCCCAATTACGATCCTGAAAACTACGTTCGATTCGCCGATCGAGATCCCTCAGTCTTTGAGGACCCGGCGTTGAGCAAGCAGTACGAGCCTGGATCTGTATTCAAGATCGTGACGGTTGGGGCAGCGCTCGACGCCGGCACCGTGACGCCGAACAGTATGTATCACGATCAGGGCTGGATTGAGGTTGGTGGGCAGACCATCCGCAATGCTGGGGACAAGGTCTATGGGGACCAGTCAGTGACTGATATTATCATCAAGTCGCTCAACGTGGGTGCAGCCTGGTTGAGCACGAAGATGGGGCCCGATCTTTTCTACGAATACGTACAGGACTTCGGCTTTGGTGAGGCTACGGGCGTCGATGTGGCCGGAGAGGTAGCGGGTCAATTGTGGCTTCCAGAGGACGTTGAGCATTGGCACCCCTCGAACCTGGGGACGAACGCCTTCGGGCAGGGCGTGGCGGTGACGCCGCTGCAGATGATCACCGCGGTGGCGACCGTGGCCAATGACGGAGTCCGCCTCCGGCCCCACATCGTGGATCGCCGCATAGCTTCTGATGGGACCGTGTCGGTCTTCCATCCGGTCTTGCAGGATCAGGTGATCGCCCCAGAGACCGCTCGCACGCTCACGGAGATGCTGGTCCAGGTCGTTGAGGAAGGTGTAACGCTGGCTCAGGTGGAGGGATACCGTGTCGCGGGCAAGACCGGCACAGCTCAGATTCCCATCCCGGGCGGCTATGCCCGGGAGGGGACCATCGCCACATTCGTTGGCTTTGGGCCGGTGCCAACAGAACCGTCTGTTCACGGCGGTGCCCGGGCCGACACCGTCACCAAGGTGGTGATCCTGGTCAAGCTGGATCGTCCCCAGAGCTCACCGTGGGCATCCCAGACGGCCGCGCCGACGTTTCAACGTTTGGCGACGCGAGTTTTCAACGTCTTAGGCATCCCGCCGGTGGAGGACAATCTGCTAGTGGAGATGGGATCATGACGGGTCGAC
>CAYQZG010000033.1:0-16492 GCA_964421785.1 uncultured Anaerolineales bacterium | reverse complement strand
GGTCGACGCAGTCACCCAGGTCGACACAGTCACCGTCGCCACGCTTACAGCAAGTATCTGACGTTGGCGGATGTCCTAGAGGGCTTGGTGATGCCTCGGTCGACACCGTCACCGTTGATCCCCGTCGACCAGTGGCCCGAGGGGCTGAGGCAGGAGATAACGACTACCGTCATCGATTCCCGTGATGCCAGGCCGGGGGCCTTGTTCTTTGCCTTTGAGGGGGATCGCGTGGATGGACACGATTACGTCGCCGACGCTTTCTCCCGCGGAGCGGTCGCGGCCATCGTCCAACACGACGTGGCGGTGGACGCTTGTACGCTGGATCTCACGGCCCGTGCGACTGTAAACGAAGCGACACAGACTCCGACAAGGCCACAGGCCTGGCCGTTGCCCGAGGCGTTGACGCTGCCGCTGTTGCTGAAGGTCGATCAGACCCTATTGGCGCTGCAGCGTCTGGCGGCCTTTTGGCGACGCTCTCAGACAGATCTGCGCGTCATCGGTATCACGGGGAGTGTGGGGAAGACTACTACGAAGGAGTTGGCAGCGGCGGTGCTCGCCCGTCGCTATGTAACGATCAAGAGTGAGGCCAGCTACAATAACGAGATCGGCTTGCCGTTGACGCTGCTCCACCTGACCGGCGAGCACGAGCGCGCCGTGTTGGAAATGGGAATGTATGATGTGGGCGAGATCGCCGATCTCGCTCGCATAGGACAGCCTCACATTGGCATCGTCACCATTGTCCGGCCCGTGCACCTGGAGCGCGCCGGTTCTTTTGAGCGCATTGTGAAGGCCAAGACGGAGTTGGTCAAGGCATTGCCGCCTGGGCGAGAGGGCGGCCCCGGGGGGGGCTGGGCGATTCTCAACTACGATGACGAGAACGTGCGGAATATGGCCGGATCGACGGAGGCGGATGTTTTCACTTATGGGTTGTCGTCTGAGGCTGATCTCTGGGCTGATCAGATCGAGGGCCTGGGGTTGGAAGGCATCCGCTTCCGGCTCCATCATCAGTCTGAGACGCTCCACGTGAAAGTGCCGCTTCTGGGGCGGCATTCTGTCCACACAGCCTTGCGAGCTGCCGCCGTTGGTCTGGTTGAGGGATTGACCTGGCAGGAGATTGTGGAAGGCCTGCGCGGTGTGGAGCCTTCGGATCAGCTGCGGCTGGTGGCCGTGCGAGGGCCGGCTGGCGCCATAATCCTGGACGATACATATAACGCGAGCCCAGCCTCGACCATCGCGGCATTGAACTTGCTGGATGAGTTGGAAGGGCGTAGGATTGCCGTTTTGGGTGATATGTTGGAGTTGGGGGACTATGAGCGCGAGGGGCACGAGAAGGTCGGCATGCGCGTGTTGGAGGTCGCCGACGTGCTTGTCACCCTTGGCCCTTTGGGACGCATTATTGGCGAGACCGCGCTCCGTTGGGGCATGTCGCCTGATGTGGTGCACATGGTAGAGGGCAACGATGAAGCTGTTTGTCTGTTGAAGGAGATGTTGGAAGGAGATGATGGGCCGCCCGGACCTGGATCGCTTCGGCCTGTCATCTTGGTAAAGGGCTCGCGAGCCCTAAGGATGGAGGAGATCGTCAATTCCCTACAACGTTCCCCGGCACCGCCGTAGCAAACGGCGCTGGGAGAGCGCTAGTGGACGCAGTCACCTTTGCGGTGAGCGGCCCAACACGTTGGACTTGGTCGAACCAATAGATCTAACTTTTCAACGTCATCCATGGATAGAGCGCTTATTCTGGCGAGTATTTCGTTCTTGCTGGCGGTGGTGTGGGGACCGCTGCTGATTCGCATCCTCCGACACTACCAAGTTGGAAAGCGGATTCGCATCAATGGTCCTAGTGACCACCAGAGCAAGATGGGAACGCCGACTATGGGCGGGCTGATGATCGTGGTGCCGGTGCTTCTCATCACGCTCGTGCTTAACATCTACAATCTGTTGGGGCGCACGCTAATCGGACGCTCCATTCTGGTGCCGCTGGGGGTGATGGTGACCTACGCTTTGATCGGCGCGGTGGATGACCTCGCTGGCGTCCGCGGTGTCCGGCGTGGCCTTGGGCTCACGGCAGGGCGCAAGCTGCTCTGGGAGATTCCCTTGACGCTGGGGATTGCCCTTTTTATGCTCGCTTCCGATATTCAGTTCGCGGGGCAGGTCGGCGTGCCGGGTGTTGTTGAGATGGTCAACGTAGGTTGGATCTGGGTGCCGATTGCTGCGTTCATTATTTTGTCGTCGGCCAACGCGGTGAATCTGACCGATGGGTTGGACGGCCTGGCCGGGATCATCGTTGCCAGCGCCTTCGCCGCTTACGGCATTATTGCTCGACTACAGGGGCAGTTCTACTTGATTCGGTTCTGCTTCACTGTCGTCGGGGCATCCTTTGCGTTCCTTTGGTACAACGCCCATCCGGCCCAGATGTTCATGGGGGACACTGGGAGTCTGGCCCTCGGTGCGACGCTGGGTACTGTGGCATTGATGACCGGACAGTGGCTGCTCCTCCCCATCGTGATGCTGATTCCGGTGGCGGAGACGCTATCGGTCGTCATTCAGGTGCTTTACTTCAAGTATACCAAGCAACGGTTTGGTCAGGGGAGACGAGTCTTTAAGATGAGTCCACTCCATCATCATTTCGAGTTGCTAGGCTGGTCCGAGACCCAGGTCGTGCAGCGTTTCTGGTTGGTGGAGCTGTTGGCGGCCATGGCTGGCGTTGCGTTGGCGCTGTTATAGCGTTTCAACGCTTCAATCTTACCATGCAATGAAACGAGGCGACTACTTCTAACGCATAATGATGCAAGGAGAGACACTGAAAGACCAACACGTGGTGATCCTCGGCTTGGCCCGTCAGGGTATGGCGTTGGCCCGCTACCTGGCTCAGGTTGGCGCCGAGGTAACGGTTTCCGATCTTCAGAACGAGGACGCGCTGGCTGATCAAATGGAGCAATTGGCTGATCTATCGATTCACTATGCATTGGGTGGCCATCCCACCTGTCTCTTGGACAGCGCTGATCTCCTCTGCCTCAGCGGCGGGGTGCCTTTGGACATACCCATTGTCGAGGAGGCGCGGGAACGGGGTGTCTCTCTGAGTAACGATGCACAGATCTTTCTGGATCGCTGTCCGGCGCCCGTTATCGGTGTCACAGGTTCGGCCGGCAAGACGACGACGACGGCGCTGGTGGGAGATATGTGTCGCGCCGCCGGACTACCTACCTGGGTGGGAGGTAATATCGGCAATCCACTCATCACCGATCTTGCGAGGATCGGGCCTCGCGATTGCGTCGTGATGGAGCTTTCCAGTTTCCAATTGGAGTTGATGACTAAAAGCCCCCATATTGCGGCGGTGCTGAACGTCACGCCCAATCATCTCGATCGGCACAAGACGATGGACGCTTACGTCGCTGCTAAACAGAACATTGTGGCGCATCAGACCGGAGAGGATGTGGCGCTGCTTGGTTACGATGACGCTAACGCGCGAGCCTTGGCTCTGGAGACGCCAGCACAGCTGTTCTTCTTCAGCGCCGGTGCCGAGGTAGAAGCGGGGGCGTTCAAGACCAATGGGGAGCTGAAGCTGCGTATGCAGGGGAAGGATCGTGAGATCTGCAAGGCTTCCGAGGTGCAGCTGCTCGGCAAGCATAACCTGTTGAACGTATTGGCGGCGAGTGTCTTGGCCCGTCTGGCCGGTGCATCCCTAGAGGCGATTCGCGAGGTAGCCACGACGTTCACCGGCGTCGAGCATCGTCTGGAGCTGGTCCGAGACTTGGACGGCGTTCGTTGGTATGACGATTCCATTGCCACAGCCCCGGAGCGAGCGCTGGCCGCGATACGTTCGTTTGAGGAGCCTGGGGCGACGCAGTCGCCTATTGTGCTGCTCGCCGGTGGACGGGACAAGGATCTGCCATGGGAGACCTTTGCCGAGGAGGCCGTGCATCGGGTGCGACAGCTGATCACCTTCGGTGAGGCCGGCCCGATGATCGCCCGGATCGTGGAGGCTGCATCGACGCAGTCATCGAGGCTAGCTGGCATCACGTGCGTGGAGACGCTGGAGGAGGCTGTCGAGGCTGCCGTTCGCCTGGTCGAGCCAGGGGATGTGGTGTTGTTATCGCCGGGCGGTACCAGCTTCGATGGTTTCAAGGACTTCGCCGAGCGCGGCAAGCGATTCAAGGAGCTCGTACAGAAGCTTTGTGGGGAGGAGTGATATCGGATGCCGCCGTGAACGGACGGCGCTGGGGGTCAAGTCATCTATGGGAAAGAGACGACGAATGAAGAGCAACGGCGACCGCGTCGACCCGCCTGACTATGGTCTCATCTTGGTGGTCGTGGGCCTGGTCATCGTCGGCTTGATGATGGTCTACAGCGCGACCTTCGACTGGTCCTACCAGGAGTATGGTAGCTCCTTGCATATCGCCTTCCGACAGTTCCAGTGGGTGGCCATCGGTGTTGTCACGCTTGTTGTGTTGGCGCTGATCCCGTATGAATGGTGGCAGGATATGGCGGTACCCATTATGGGATGTACGCTGTTCCTGTTACTACTCGTTCTCTTTGTTGGAGACGAGCGCTTTGGCGCTCAACGCTCCTTCTGGAACGGCTCGGTCCATCCTGGGGAACTGGCGAAGCTGACTATGGTCATCTACGTCGCTGCCTGGCTATCCTCCAAGGGAGATCAGATCCGGGATGTGACCTATGGGCTGATACCGTTCGCCGTGTTGATCGGCGTGGTGACCGGGTTGATCGTGGCGCAGCCGGACCTGGGAACGGCTGTGCTGATTGCCCTGACGTCTTTTGCCGTATTCTTCTTCGCCGGCGCTGAAATCCTTCAGCTGGCCGGCGGGGGCGTCGTTGCCGTTGTCACGTTTCTGTTTCTGACCAGCAAGTTTCCACACGCATCCGATCGCATCACCGAGTGGATACAGGTATGGAAGGATCCGCAGCTTGCCGGACATCATATGCAGCAGACACTGATCGCCCTGGGCAGCGGGGGCCCGCTTGGGGTCGGGCTTGGGCAGGGGCAGCAGAAGCTCGGCTACTTGCCCACGCAACATACTGACGCCATCTTCGCCGTGCTCGGTGAGGAGACCGGGCTGCTGGGATGTCTATTGGTTGTTGGCCTATTCGTCTTTTTTGCCTATCGCGGTTTCAAGATCACCATGGATGCTCAGGAGCCCTTTGGCGCGCTCCTGGCATGCGGGGTCACCTGTTGGATTACGTTTCAGGCGTTGATCAACGTGGGGGTCGTGACCGGGTTGCTTCCCTTTACCGGCATGGCGTTGCCGTTCATCAGCTGTGGCGGTTCCGGGATGGTGACCTCACTGGCTGGCGTAGGGTTGTTGCTCAGTGTTTCAAGGGGCCGAAGTCACGGTAAACAATTGGTTCGACGCAGTCATCCTGATGGACGGGAGGGAGCCCGTCAGTATGCGAGTCTGGATCGCCGGTGGGGGAACAGGGGGACACGTGTATCCCGTTCTCGCCGTCGTGCAAGCACTACGCGCCGCGGATGACGCCCGTGACGTAGCGGCCAGCGCAGAGGCCAACGTTAGCCTGGTGGACTTCACGTACGTCGGCGGGAAGGGCGGGATTGAGGAGAAGTTGGCTGAGCGGGAGGGGATTCGCTTCGTTGGTATTCCGGCGGGGGGTGTGCACGGGCTGGCACCGCTGGAGGTGTTACGGAACCTTTTCAAGTTGGTGCGTGGCTGGTGGGCGGCCTATACGTTGGGACGTCGAGAGCGTCCGGAAGCGCTCTTCGCCACCGGTGGCTATGCCAGCGTACCCGTAGCCCTGGCAGCCTGGATGTTGCGGGTGCCTATTCTCGTCTACCTGCCGGACATTGAGCCGGGGCTCGCTGTCCGTTTCATAGCCCGGCTGGCGTCGAAGGTGGCAGTCACCGTGGAGGAGTCACTGGCCTATCTTCCTGAGCAGAAGGTCGTGGTGACCGGCTATCCGGTGCGGGCGGACTTCCACGACGCAGATCCGGAGAGAGCGAGGGAGGCGTTGGGACTAACATCTGACGGCCCTGTCCTTCTCGTCATGGGCGGGAGCCGTGGGGCGCGCAGCATCAACCGTGCGTTGTGTGAGATCTTGGAGCAGGTGTTGGATATGGCGCAAGTGGTACATTTGACCGGTCAGCTGGACTGGGCCTGGGTCTCCGAGCAGCGAGATGCGCTGCCGGAGGCACTGCGGGAGCGATATACCGCCTTCCCCTACCTGCACGAGATGGGCTACGCCCTGGCCTCGGCGGATCTTGCGCTCTGTCGGGCGGGAGCTTCGACGCTGGGAGAGCTTCCCTTCTTCGGGCTGCCTGCCATCTTGGTGCCGTACCCGCACGCCTGGCGCTACCAGCGGGTGAACGCGGAGTGGCTGGTGGAGCGGGGAGCGGCGGTCACATTGAGGGATGAGCAGTTAGGGAGCGCATTATTGTCGACGCTAAGGGAGCTCTTGACGGACAAAGAACAGCTGGTGCAGATGGAGGATCGGGCATGTGCTCTCTCTCGGCCCGATGCAGCAGTACGTTTGGCGGAGACCCTCCTCATACTACCATAGGTTGGTGTGACATGGTGCCTTTGGATACAGCTTTGTTCGCCTTTGTCTTTCTCTTCGCCCTGATGGGAGCCTTACGAGGATGGTCAAAGGAGATGCTGGTGCTTTTCAGCGTCATACTGGCACTGGCTATGCGGCTCATCTTCAGCGAGTACGTTCCCATTGCCAGGGAGTTCTTTGATCGTTCACCGGTGGAGCAGTTCTATTTGTACACTGGGTTGGTCATCCTTATGACCATAGGTGGCTACGCCGGGCCTGCGGTCTCCGGCCGGTTGGCCGGCGTATCTGCGCGAGAGACGCTTCAGGACATCATGTTGGGGTTCATCATCGGGGCGATTAACGGTTTCTTGATCGTCGGTTCTATCTGGTACTTCTTGGATGCTGCTGGCTACGGCATCTTAGGGATCGCTCCCCCGCCACCGGAGTCTCTGGCCGCGGCTTTGGCTTCCAAGTACCTTCCGCCTTTGTGGCTATCCGATGCGGTCTTGTTGACGGCTTTTTCTTTCGCGTCAGTTTTCGTGATCATCGTGCTTGTCTAGCGTGGTCGCTGCATGGTACGTCCTGATGAATTCGCACGGCTGTAGAGAAGGTCACGTGGTTGTGAGGATAGTTTGAGCGAAATGTCTGATATCTCAAACAAGCACATTCACCTCATTGGCATCGGTGGAGCGGGTCTTTCGGCTATCGCGCGCGTGTTGCTGGAGCAGGGAGCGAAGGTCTCTGGGTCTGACCTGGCCGTCTCTCCGGTGGCGGAGGCTTTGGCGCGCGATGGGGCTTTGATTTCTGAGGGTCACGATCCAGGGAACATCCACGACGCTGACGTGGTCGTCGTCTCGTCTGCGGTGCCCGAGGACAACGTGGAGATTCAGGCAGCGTATGCAAAGGGTATCCCGGTTCTGGGACGGCCGACCTTTCTGGGTCAGATGATGAGCGGGAAACGAGGTGTGGCAGTGGCCGGCACACATGGTAAGACAACCACGACAGCAATGATCGCCACTATCCTGTTGAAGGCCGGGCTTGATCCCACCTTCATCGTCGGTGGCGTGCTGGTCGACCTGGAGACGAACGCCCGAGCCGGTGCCGGCCCGCTATTCGTGATAGAGGCTGATGAGTACGACGGTACGTTTCTCAGCTTGAAACCGGACCTGGCCGTGATTACCAACGTTGAGCATGACCACCCGGATTGTTATCCCACATTCGCCGATTTTCGGGCGGCGTTTGAGTCTTTTGCCGATCTGGTGCCGGATCACGGTTTGCTGGCTGTTTGTGCGGATGACCCGGTAGCGCGTGACATCGGGCAGCGACTGGCCGACTGGGCGATGCAGTCGCCCATGGCGGAGTCTCGACCAGCTCGTCGTGCGGCTCGAAGCGCCTTGCTCGCAGAGCCGGAGTGCCGCCCATCGGTCAGATTCTTTGGGCTGAGCGACGGGGCGACCTGGCGTGCGGAGGAGATTCATCCTAACTTCGCTGGCGGCGTTGATTTCTTGGCTGTCTATAGGGAGGAGACGTTGGGCTTGGTGCGGCTTCGTGTTCCTGGGGCCCACAACGCCTCCAACGCGATGGCGGCGTTGGCTGTGACGGATTTCCTTGGTGTACCACTTCGTGTAGCACGCGAGGCGCTGACCGGCTTCCGCGGCGTTGCGCGCCGCTTCGAGGTCAAGGGGGAGGCTGATGGCGTGGTGGTGATCGATGACTACGCTCATCATCCCACAGAGATTCAAGCCACCCTGCGGGCCGCCAGAGAGCGTTTTCCGGAGCGGCGAATCTGGGCGGTCTGGCAGCCGCATACGTATAGCCGCACCAAGGAGCTGCTAGAGGGGTTTGCAGCATCGTTTAGCGATGCTGATCACGTCCTTGTGCTGCCCGTCTACCCGGCTCGCGAGGCCGACACGCTGGGGGTCAGCGCTGCGGATGTGGTGGACCGTATGAACCATGCCGATACTCGGGCTGTAGGGTCGATGGGGGAGGCTGTGGCCCGGCTGGTGTCAGCTGTGCAGCCAGACGATGTGGTGCTGACACTCGGAGCGGGGGATGGCAACCAGGTTGGTGAGCGATTGTTGGCTCGGCTGGGAGGGGAGGACAATGCAGAATAGCTATGAGTCGAACGAAGAGCGTGAGAAGGGCGGTGTGTTGAAGAAACGCCTGAAGGGAGTTCGCAAGCGCAAGCAGAACCGGCGAGGAGGAGATGGCGTGGCCCCATTCGCCTGTGACGTGATGGCGTCCAAGATGAGACTGGTAGAGGCCAGGCGGAGACGTGACCAGAGGAAGTAACCCAGGCGTCGCAGAGTCGGCGCTGCCCGAGGCTGCCCAGGCGGTCCCGCCCCCCGTCCCCGGGCTGCTTACGGCGGTCGCCGAGGCGCTGGGGTCGCCTGCCAAGAAGGGGGCTCCACTGGCGCCATTCACGGCGATGCGGGTTGGAGGTCCGGCAGATCTCTTGTTTGTGGCGGAGAGCATGGATGAGCTAGTCCACGCGGTCAGAGTAGCGCGACAGCACGATCTCCCCTTCCGGGTGCTGGGTGGCGGCTGCAACGTGCTGATCGCCGACCAAGGGGTGCGAGGACTGGTGATTATCAATCGGGCGCCGTCCATTGCGTGTGAAGATCGTACGGTGCGAGCGGAGTCAGGGGCAAAGCTAGCTCTCCTCGCGCGAAAGACGGTGGATAGATGCCTGGCCGGGATGGCCTGGGCTGCGGGTCTGCCGGGCACTGTAGGCGGGGCTGTGGTGGGGAACGCGGGTGCCTTCGGCGGCGACATCGCGGGTGTGCTGCGCAGTGGTACGGTGCTGGGGCCCGATGGTCAGGTTGTGGAGAGGGAGAAGGCGTGGTTTGATTTTGCGTATCGCAGCAGTCGACTCAAGGAGGGTGCTGGAAAGGTGGTCGGCGCGGTCACCGGGGTCGACTCAGTCCCCCATGGTAAAGCCCCGCCCACTATGAAGGGAAGCAAGGCGGCCACGTTCGATATGAAGGGAAGCAAAGCAGCACGGTCCGTCGATACAGTCACCCGGCACGTGGTGCTGGAGGCCACGTTTCAACTGGAAGCGGGTGACGGGGCAACGTTGAGGGCGCGAGCCGACGAGGTGTTAAGGTGGCGCAAGGCGCGTTATCCCTCCAGACCCACGATGGGCTCGACGTTCAAGAACCCGGCGGATCACTATGCTGGTCAGCTCATTGAAGAGGTAGGCCTGAAGGGCTATCGCGTTGGTGGGGCCAGAATCTCGGACCAGCATGCCAATTTCTTCATCAACGATGGTGACGCCACGGCTGGAGATGTGCTGGCTCTCATTGAGCACACTCAAGCCGAGGTGGAGCGGACATTTGGTGTAGAGCTTGAATTGGAGATTGAGTTGGTGGGGTGGTGATGGAGCTCGTTTGCCAGGAGGGTAGGGGGCCACGTTGATGCGCAAGATACGTGTGGGAATCATTTTTGGCGGGCGCTCGGGAGAGCATGAGGTCTCGCTTCAATCTGCCCAGTCAGTGATGGACGCCATCGATACGGGTAAGTATGAGGTTGTGCCCGTCGGCATCACCAAAGATGGCCGCTGGATAGCGTCAGGTGATCCGATGCGAGCCCTGAAGACGGGAGATTCCAGCGTCAGTCAGCCTGCCGCGCTGTTGAGCGACCCTGCCCGGAAGGGCCTGATGCGTCTCAGCGAGAGGGGTCAGGCGCTAAGAGCGACTCCGCTTGCGCAGCTTGATGTTGTCTTCCCTGTATTGCATGGCCCTTATGGGGAGGATGGTACTGTTCAGGGGTTGCTCGAGTTGGCCGGACTTCCCTATGTTGGTGCTTCGGTGACTGCCTCTGCGGTGGCGATGGATAAGGTGATCTTCAAGGACGTGATGCGCGCGCATGGGTTGCCCATTGTGGAGCATATGGTGGTCAAGCGCAAGACATGGGATGCCGACCCCGAAAACGTCCTGGCCCGGATTGAGGGTCGTTTTGGATACCCGCTTTTCACCAAGCCTGCCAATCTCGGGTCAAGTGTGGGCATCACCAAGTGCCATGACCGCAGGGGGCTGGTGGATGGTCTGCGGGAAGCGGCCCGCTACGACCGGAAGTTGCTTGTTGAGCCGGCCGTGCTGGCGGCGCGAGAGATTGAGGTCAGCGTCCTAGGCAATGAGGATCCGGTTGCGTCGGTGCCTGGCGAGATCATTCCCAGTCGCGAGTTCTACAGCTACGAGGCGAAGTACATCGACACCGGCGACGAGTCCTCCAAGCTGTTGATCCCCGCTCCCCTCTCGGTGGAGATGACCGAGCGGGTGCAGGATCTGGCAGTAAGGACGTACCGGGCCATCGACTGCGCCGGTATGGCACGTGTCGATTTTCTGCTCTCGGGTGAGGCGGAAACACGAAGGGCACGAAAGGGGGGTGCAGGCGATCAGGTCGCCCAGGGGACTAGGGCGTTGTATGTGAATGAGGTAAATACCATTCCCGGTTTCACGAAGATCAGCATGTATCCCAAGTTGTGGCAGGCCAGTGGCGTGCCCTACCCAGAGCTTATCGACCGATTGATTGAACTGGCGCTCGAGCGCCATAGCGACAGAGCGCGGACGGAGGTCTCGTACCGACCCCCTCGCCCGTAGGCGAAGCGGCATATGCCCGGGGAGTGAGTGTATGACCAATTCCTGGAATCACAGACACGGTAGTAGGCGAAGTGACAAGCGCTATGACAGGGCTGGCGCGGTCGTGTTGAACCGCGTGAAGCTCGGTCAGGCACCGATCTCCCTCCACAGAATTCGCTGGATGCATAGAGGGCTTTGGGGTCTCCTAGCTTTGGCTGTCTTGGGAGCCGGATTGGCGCTCTGGCTCACTGTGGACGCTCGGTTCTACGTCTACGATGTACAGATCGTCGGTAACCGTCGTCTGTCGCACCAGGAGATTTTTGAGGCAAGCGGACTGAGAGGACTGCACATCCTCTGGGCTCGCTCCTCGGTCATCGAGTCGCGAATCCTGGAGGCGTTGCCCTCGCTTGAGAGCGTTGAGGCTGGCTGTCGGCTGCCCTCGGAATGCACCATCTCCGTCGTGGAGCGCCGCCCCCGAGTCCTATGGGACGAGAGATCTGCGGTCTCGGGCGAGCTTTGGTGGATCGATGAGGAGGGCGCTGTGTTCCTCGTGCGGGATGGCGAGGCCAATTCCCATTTGACGGCAAGCGAAGCGACACAGGCCGAGAGTTCGGACGGTGCTTCCGGGCGATGGGTCGTGACCGGCCCCTTGCCGCGCGATGACGGGACCGCTCGCTACGGCGGCACTCCGCTACGCTCCGAGCGCCACGACGAACGGTCTCTGGAAGAGGAGCGAAGCGACCGCGTCCAGGGCAATCTTGATGAGCAGGTGCGTGTGGCACTGGCCGAGTTGTGGGAGAGTGGGAGAGACTTGCCAACTGCGTTTCGGTATACCCCCGAGCAGGGATTGAGCTTCGTTGATAAGCACGGATGGCGTATCGTTGTGGGCCAAGGCCCCGGTATGGCTTGTCGCCTGCAGGTTATGGAGCGCTTGGTGGCGCATCTCGTATCGCGCGAGGTTACGCCTCGCTTTGTGGACGTGCGCTTCCCAGAGGCGCCCTATTATGTGCCTGCAACGGACTAGGAGGCCAGCTTGTGGGGGAGTAGAGATCCCCCCCCCTCAGTCCCCCCCAGTGGGGGGGGAAGTAGGGCATAAAGCATCTTCTAAGGTGGGGGAGTAGAGATCCGTGGAAAGAACGGTTGTTGGGATTGATGTGGGCTCCAGCAAGATCTGCACCATGGTAGGGGAGGTCCGTGATAACGGTGACCTGCGTGTCGTCGGTGTCGGTCTGGTCCCGGCCCGCGGGCTGCGCAAGGGCGTGGTGGTCAATGTGGACGATACCACGGCAGCACTCACTGCCTCGATCGCGGAGGCTGAGCGCTCTTCCGGGTATAAGCTCGAGCGGGCCTTCGTGAGCATCAGTGGGGAGCATATCTCATCGCTTAACAGCCAGGGTGTGGTCGGCGTGTCCCATCGCCGCTCAGGGATCACGGTCGATGACTTGGAAAGGGCGCTGGATGCGGCTTGTGCCATCACCGTACCGCACAATCAGGAGATCATCCACGTCATTCCCCGCGGGTACGTGGTCGATGGGCAGAGCGGTGTCCAGGATCCCACCGGCATGTACGGCTTCCGCCTGGAGGTGGAGGCTCATCTGGTCACGGCGTCCTCCACGGCGATTCAGAATCTGCTGAAGTGCGTGCATCGGGCCGGTCTGGAGGCCGACGAGGTTGTCTCGGCGGGAATAGCCGCCGGAGACGCTGTTTTAGCTGAGACGGAGCGGGAGATGGGCGTGGTCCTGGCTGATATTGGTGCCGGCACGACCGACGTGGCCATTTTCATCGATGGCACAGTATGGCACACGGTCACGCTGGGCATTGGTGGTGCCTACATCACCCAGGACATTGCCATCGGACTCCGCCTGCCTCCGGCCGCTGCCGAGGAGGTCAAGGTGAAACAAGGTCACGCGCTTCCGAATGAGGTGGACAGTGAGGAGGTTTTCACAGTTGCCTCCTTTGGCGATGAGTTCGACCAGGAGGTCCCACGCTGGAAGCTGGCCAGTATAGTTCAGGCGCGGGCCGAGGAGATTTTCTCAATGATCAATCGGGAGATC
The DNA here is from genome assembly GCA_964421785.1 of uncultured Anaerolineales bacterium. GTDB lineage: Bacteria > Chloroflexota > Anaerolineae > B4-G1 > B4-G1 > SKLM01. Next base: position 3,354 of record CAYQZG010000033.1, on the reverse strand, counting down.
AAGCGCTCGGGATACGATGGCCTGCTGCCGGCCGGCGTCGTACTCTCCGGCGGCACGGCGCAGCTGCACGGCATGAGGACTCTGGGGCGGCAGGTACTCGGTCTGCCCGTGCGCTTGGGCAATCCCAGGAACCTCCATGGACTTGTGGACGCGGTCGACAATCCGGCCCATGCCGTGGGGGCGGGGTTGTTGACGTGGGGGAGTACCGAGGAAGCCCGTCCGCAGCTCAAGGTCCGGCCCGGGCCCGGCGGCGGGGCGCGCTTCCTCGAATGGCTCCGGGCGTTACTTCCGGGGTGATTCGGTGCGCAAAGGGGGTGCGATGCACTTGGCAGTGCGTTCTTCGAACGCAAGCGACTGCGGTCACTACAGGCGAGCGCTTCGCCTGTGGACGTAAATTGAGCAAGACATCGGGCTGAATGCAGATTGGACAGTACTCTCGCATCACGACATTGAAGGAGGAACAATGAATAGAGCATCACCAACAGAGAGCTTCGCAAAGATTCGCGTGGTCGGCGTGGGGGGGGGAGGGAGCAACGCCGTCAACCGTATGATCGTGGAAGGTATGAGCGGTGTTGATTTCGTCGCGGTCAACACCGATGCTCAGGCACTTATGCTTTCCGACGCGCCTGTGCGCGTGCGCATCGGCGATAAGCTGACGCGTGGGCTGGGCGTAGGGGGCGATCCCGAGATGGGCCACGAAGCGGCGGAGGAGTCGGTCGACGAGCTCTATGAGATCCTTGAGGGATCCGACATGGTGTTCATCACCGCCGGTATGGGCGGTGGTACGGGCACCGGAGCCTCGCCCGTGATCGCCCGTGTGGCCAAGGAGGTCGATGCTCTGACCATCGGCGTCGTCACCCGTCCCTTCAGCTGGGAAGGCTCGGTGCGATCTCATGCGGCGGATGGAGGAATTGAACAGCTCAAGGAGCAGGTGGACACGCTGATCGTGATTCCTAACGATCGTCTACTGGAGATCACGGATAAGCGGGTCACGCTTCAGAATGCCTTCTCGCTGGCCGATGACGTCCTGCGTCAGGGTATCCAGGGTATCTCTGAGCTGATCACGGTGCCCGGCTTGATCAATCTCGATTTCGCCGATGTGCGCACGATCATGGCCGAGGGTGGGGCGGCGTTGATGGCTGTTGGGCGCGCCAGCGGTGATGAACGAGCCTTAGAGGCCGCCGAGCAGGCGATATCCAGCCATTTGCTGGATATCACCATCGATGGTGCCCGGGGCATCCTGTTCAACGTGACCGGCGGACCGGACCTGAGCCTCTACGAGGTCAACGAGGCGGCCTCTATCATCAAGCAGACCGCGCATCCGGATGTCAATCTGATTTTCGGCGCTGTGGTCGATCAGGAGATGGAGGACGAGATCCGCATCACGGTGATCGCGACGGGTTTCGATCAGACCGGTTCACGATCACGGTCGACCCGCACCTCGAGAAGACAGAGAGAGCCTGAGTCGATCGATTTCGTGGTGGACACCTTCGACGAGGACGATATCGAGATTCCGGCTTTCCTGCGACGTCGTAGCTGATAACGCGGCGCTGCCCTTCTTGTGGCGCAACGCAGGCTGCGTGCAACGGGTTCGCCTGTCGTTGTCGAGGGCCGCGATGGCGGCCCACTGTTGCGGCGCCTGTCCCGGGCTGTTTGGTCGTATGTTGGGAGCTACTCTATCTCTTGCGTAGGCTCATGCTCGATGTGAGGCTTGGTGACGTGGCGCGCGGTTCGGTAGAACCGCGCATCACGTCGACCTGTGCTGGATGGATTCAACCTGTGGGACGGTCCAGTGTATTCTTGCTCCTATTGGGCGTGTCGTACAGAGGAAGCGGCCCGTTTCGGCAAGGCTGGAGCTGAAGCCTTGCGTTGTTGTGCCTGAGAAGGGCGGGCGGTTTGGACAGTCTCTGTGTGTCGATGGTATGATGGAAAGGCCAGTCCCTCGGGCGGGCGTGGGCCGGGTGCGTGATGGATAGGCGAAATGGCTCTGTTGGAAGCCTCCCTATGGTTCGCCGGTCCAGTTGAAGTCGGTTAAGGCCTGCTTCATCCTCTCCAACGCCTCTATCAGCGTTGAGCGCGGGCATCCGAAATTCAACCGCACAAATCTCTCTCCCCCCTGACCGAATACTGCGCCGTCGACCAGGGCAACATTGGCTTGTTTCAGGAAGAACGCATAGGGATTGCTGGGTACAGCGGCTTGGTGGCAGTTAAGCCAGGCCAGATAAGTACCCTCCGGTTCACCCATCGTGATACCGGGTAGCTCCCGATCCACGTAGTTCAGCAGTAGATCGCGATTAGCCTCCAAATAGCGCAGCACCTCGTCCAGCCATGGTTGACCATCCCGATAGGCCGCAAGGGCGGCCGTATACCCCAGCACGTTCACGCTTGAAACCAAGCCTTTGTGGGTGGCTTTGAGTCTCCTGCGAAGCTCTTGGTTCTCGACGATGGCCACGGCACACTTGAGCCCAGCAATGTTGTAGGTCTTGCTCGGTGCCATCAGGGTGATTGCCTTTTGTCCCACCTCTGGAGCCAGCGATGCGATCGGTGTGTGTACGTTGTCGTCGAGCAGCAGATCGCAGTGGATCTCGTCCGAGCAGATGATGATGTCTTGGCGCAGGCAGATATCGGCCATTCTATGTAGTTCACCGCGCCGGAAGACTCGCCCCACCGGATTGTGGGGGTTGCAGAGGATGAAGACGCGGGTCCGGTCGCTGATCGTATTCTCGAAGAGATCGAAGTCGATCTCGTAGGTTCCGTCCGACTGCCGAGTGAGCTCCATCTCCTCATTGATCAGTTCGGCGTTAGCCGGGGCCTCTAGAATGGGCCGATAGATCGGCGTCTGGATCAGCACACCCTCTCCGGGAGAGGCGACGGCGTGGCACGTCAGGTTGAAGCCGGGTACGACGCCTGGCAAGAAGATCAGATCCTCTGGCGAGACTTGCCAGTCGTAGAGTTTATCGAGGCGTTCAACAATCACGTCCCGGAGGTCGTTCGGCGCCTTGCCGTAGCCGAAGACGCCATGCTCGACCCGTTCCTGCAGGGCGTGGATCACGGGCTCCGGCGCCGGGAAGTCCATGTCGGCCACCCACATAGGCAGGACATCTTCGCCGTAGCGGTGCCATTTAATGCTTTCGAACCGCCGCCTGTTAATGCGCTCATCGAAGTCGTGGATCATCGTGATGCCTAAACTCCTTCAACTGCATCTCCGCGTGCCTAGGACGGCGACTCTGGCGCCGTCTTTTCCGTCGCTCATTCTATATCGGATGAGGTCGCTCGTCAATGCCCAGTCGCGGCAACCTCAGGGCAATCGCATATGGACATCGCGCGCTCCTAGACCCCGTCTCGGGGTCGTCC
>CAYQZG010000032.1:0-31294 GCA_964421785.1 uncultured Anaerolineales bacterium | reverse complement strand
ATGGCTAGCATTCTCGGACAGACCTTGCTTCAGTTCTTCTCTTAGAATTACGACGTGTATAGCAAAAGCCCCACCCTCTTGCGAGGAGTGGGGCTTTTTGTTTGCGCGGCGCAACTAGTGGCCTGTGTTCTTGCGACACTGTGGGCATAAATCCGGTTGCTTGCCGTGATAGGCGAAGATTTTTCCACACAATTTACATTTAGCTGACTGACTACGCTGCATATTCTTAGCCCTCATTGATAATCCCGTCCTGTGGGTAGAAGATGCGCAGTCCGTAAACCCACCTGCGCAACATTGCTTTGCCCCGCTCTGTGCCATATGGTACGTACTTCGATTCGGAGAGCCACTCAATCTTGCCCGTCCACGGATCGGCGATTAAGATGTCCTCCTCACCCTCCACATCCTGATACATCAGCGCCAGGACGAAGTGTGTCTCGTGATAGGTTGTGCGCGGATTGAAGTCCACGCTCATGATCGTGGGCCGCTTGTTGACCTGCTGCTTGAGGACTTCCAAGTCATTATCGCTCAGTGCGTCAGCCCAGTTACGTATAGACTGTCCCCGCAGTAGTCCGCTGTATGCCTTGACCGCAGCTTCTCTGTCGGCGAACATTCCCTGATAAAAGACACCATGATAGCCCAGGCGTCGCGCCACTGTGACTGGAGACTCTAGTTCATATGCAGAGCCCACGAAGCTTTGCAGGTAACGCAATAGCATAACGAATGAACAAACGTAACATCCGGCTCCGCCAAAGGTGAATGAGCCATGATAATGCGTGTGGATAAACCGTGAGTCACGTTGCCAGCACATCTCAATGGCGTCATGCCAGTATGCTGGGTCCTGAGTGTCGGGTACAGTTGGCTGCGGTTGCTCATCTTCTGTGCATGTGACCTGATAATCCTCAGCAGTAATGGTGATCTCTGTACCTTTGGGGTTAGTAAATGTGATTTCTAGCGGCATGTATCCTCCATTTTGGCCCCGCCCTCCCGAAGGAAAGCGGGGCCAGGTTATACAGTGGCTACGACTTTGGATAGGTCATAGCGTGAGCGGTGTTGGCGGCAAGCCATACGAGCGCATAGTTGCCGATCATATTGATCCAGTCAACGGGCGTAGTAGGCCAGGCGGCCTCGGCAAGTGCGACCAAGACGGCGCGTAGAACCAAACAACCTCCAACACTGACAAGGGCTCCTGTTACGTATTTGACGGCCCTGGAGCTCAAGTTCAGGTTGGTTTCGACCCAGGCTCCGAACTGTTTCAATAGCTCGTTGACTGCTGGGACGTCCAAGAACCAGTAGACGAAGATGGCAATGCTTCCCTGCAACGCCAAGTTAATTAGATTTACGACATCAAACTCCATCGGTAATCCTCCTTATTGCTTCTGGTGGCTGCTCATTATTGGCAACCTGATCGAATTTATTATACATTTCGAGCACTCGCTGGCCGTCCATTACACGCCAACCATCGAATTTCTCGATAGTCTTGGCGATGTATTTGGCGTCCGGCGGCTCGACGGATAGTGTGATAAATGCGCCATGTGTGTCGTCCCATGTTGGTCCGACGCGGGTCTGCTGAAGCTTGATAACTTCCTTCTCCTCGTCGGTGAGCGCTATCCTCTGGACCATCTCCATTAACATCATCATTTGGCCCAGGTTTACACGCTGTTGCTCTAACACATGCTTTAGGGAGAGTCGCTCCCAAACGTCCAGTATGATTTCGTTAGCCTCCACCTATACCTCCTGTAGTGCTTCTATCTCGTACTCTAGATCGCTGATGATGTCCTCGGCCTGCAAGAGCTCCTCTTCAGTGTCATACATCTTGGATCGTAGGTCTTCGATCTGAGCCTCATATTGATCGGCGATGTTCAGAAAATGTTGTCTGCTGATGTCATGCAGGCGATATGCTAGGTGCACCAGGTCTTCAATGGTGTCTACGGCTACTGACGGGTCCACTGACGGTCTACCGGCCAGCAGGTCATCCGTAATCATATCGGCGTCTTCCAGGAGTCCGTCACCATCTAATACAGTGCCCAACTCCTCCAGTATTTCTTCAATAGTCATAACAGTTCCTCGATCTCCATATCAGGACTAGTGGGCCGATAACCAATTACTCGATAGCGACGACCCCCCGCTCCTGTATGATACTTAGTGCCGGCCTCCTCGATAGTCCCGGCCTCTATGCCTTGCTTGATTTTTCTGCGCAGAGTGCGCCTGGGGATGTCCAGCTGTTCTGCGAGTTCAGGTACTGTGCTTAGTTGCGGATTCGGCAAGCTCATATCCAGGGCTTCTATCATGTCCTCTAGGCTTTCGACGCCTTCGATATAGTATGCGGGCACCTCGCGTATATCTTGAGTAAGAATGGCTGTTTTGGTTGTGTGCTGTATATCTGGGTGCTTCTTGAGATACCGCAGTATAGAGCGCTCTGGGATGTTAGTGGCCTCGGCAATCTCAGCAGTAGTCCAAGCATTTTTCTCGGAGACCGGCTGCTGAGATTGTGCGAGCAAATCCTCCATCGTAAAGTCGGGTGTAGGTCCGGTCTGATTACGTCCCATCTACTTATCCCCTTTTGTTTCGCTCGGTGATTGTCCCCGCTCGCACCTGAGTACGCAGATGACTGTTAAAGTCTTGCGGTTTGCCAAGCTCTAGTTCTGCTCGTAGCGGAGGGTGCTTGTACAAAATTGGCGTATACTCGATGATCTTGCCATAGTCGCTACGTTCTTTGTAGATGTGTACCAGGACTGCGCCCAAGTCATAGGGGATCATACGATTCGGTACTGTACTGGTGGCCGCATAGTCATCTTGCATCTTCCAAGGCGGCAATGATATGGCCAGGACATTGCGCTCTCGGTATGCAATGAGGCCCGTGTGGGCGTGACCTCGCGCGACGATGTAGCCTTCGGGGAACGTCCCACCTTCTCGGCTGATTCGTTCACGAGCAAAGCCGATAGACTTTTCGAGTGTCGTGGAACGATAGCGCTGGTGGAACGACTGTGTGTGCTCGGCGTCAATGGTAACACCCCACTTACTGAGGCGCACCCAGTCCCATACGTGACCACCGAGGCGATTGCGTTTCGCGTTCAGTTCTCGCGCCAGAGTCTCCTCGTACTCGGCCATTCCGCCGACGTGATACCTGGTGCCAGCAGCGATATATGCTTCGTGCTCGCCTGTCGTACTGTTCTTGGGCGTTCGCTGAACCAATGGTTCCAGGTAGTGTTTGGCTAGCTCGACCTGGTTAGTCGGCTCTGTCAGGGAGAGTCCTCCAGCCTTTGCCGCCGGCTGACGGCCCTCAATGGCGTCGCCAACTACGATAAGAGCGTCGAGGTGCTGCGGGACGCGCTTCAGCATGTCTTGCCAGCAATCGTGCAGATATGCTTGTCCGACATTCAGCCCTACAATTGCGCCTGTTTGCGGGTTCCGCCAATGTGGTGGCATTGCCGCCGTGATATGTCCGAAGTGCATATCGGATAGAATTAGAATGTTTGCAAATTTCTTATTGTCCTGCATAGTGAGACCTCCTTTGGTCTATTTCGCTTAATACCTGCAACTGCTCAGATAGTGTTTGTAGATTCCGGTCACAAGGTGGTGTATATGGCACGATAAAAGCTTCGCTATACAGGTCTCGTTCTGTTTCTGGATGCCTGCACATTGCTGATATTTCTTCGTTGCGTATCGCGCTAGCTAGTTGTTTACTGTCTAGCTGTTTTGCTTGTTCCCAGTCTTCTTTCGGGAACCACCAGAGCCTACTGTCGCAAATACGACACCGCTTGCGCATACAGTGGCTATAGATGTATCGAGTATATCTATGTGGTCCCGTGCGTTGCCATAACATGATCGGAAGTTCAAAGCGGCTCTCTGCTACGAACAAGTCTACCTTGATAGGCCCTGTGTCAGGAAAGACGATTAGTTTGTAGAAGCGATGCATACTGCGCATGTCGCCCCTGGGCTCCAGGTAGCCATTGTTAATCATTCTGTTGACGACTGGCTTCACATATTCTTTGGGACTTTGTACAACTATCTCAATATCACCGACCTCTGGCAATCCTCGGCGAATTGAGCCCGCGATAATGGGTCTTAGACAGGGGCCAATTCGCTCGACGATTGTACGTGCTGCGCTAACTGCATGCTCAAGCTTTACTCGTCTTCCGTTTGACATTCTCCTTCCTTTATGTCCATGACGCCGGTACGTATGATCTCAAGGTATTCTGGGTGCTCCCGAAGGGTTCTGATAGCTGCGTCTTGACCTCGATCAGTCCCCTCGTAAAGAGGAATCTCACCCATAATCTTGAAGTATCCTCCACCGCATGTAACCGTTCCGATTTGTTTGCCGTATTCCAGGGCGTCAGCATACTTATCGATGCCTTTGCCCCAACGAATGGCCGTAGTAGCCTCTGGTCTTGGAGATGATAGGGCATTCTTATAGGTGCGTACACCGCACTCGATACCGACACGCTCTTTGTCTTCAGTGAGCCATCCTGTGCGCGAGACACGAGCACGAATAGACGTATAGAACTTCAGGGCCACGCCGCCTGAAGTTGTTTCGGGATTACCGTACATCACACCGATCTTCATCCTGATCTGGTTGATCCAAACGAGAGCGGTATTGCCTATGCCTACTAGTCCCTTGAGAACCTTAAGGTTCTGGGACATCATGCGGGCCTGTATGCCCACATGATGGTCCCCGGCCTTAGCGTCCATCTCGGCACTAGTTTGCAGGGCTGATACGGAATCCAGTACTATCAGGATTGGCGGATTGTCTAATTTCAGCGCGTACTTCATTAGGTCCAGCGCCTGCGGCCCGTTATAAGGCCGCAGGAGCACAAACATTCCACCATCCTGAGCGAATACGGTGTCTAGGAGTTTCTTGGCGTCATTGAGTGACTCAGTGCGGGCCATAACAAAGCGCTCTGTCGGAATGCCCATGTCCTCTGGATACTCCGGAGGTGTTTTGTTCTCGACGTCTATGTAGATCGCCTTTTGTCCGCGTCCGATGGCCTCTACACAAGCCTGAAGTGCCAGTGTCGATTTACCTCCACCTTCCGGCCCAAAGAGCTCGGTTTGATAGCCGACTGGAAATCCGCCACCAAAAGCAGCGTCTACTCGCATACTTCCGGTGGTAATCCAATCTGTCTGCACTTCCTCGCCAGGCATTTTGATGACAAGATCACCCAGTTTTTCGAGGTCCTGGTAGAATGTTGTGGCGTTCATTATGCACCCTCTATCGCTCTGGCGATGGCGTCCGTCGGATAGCCATCGTCACCTGTTATATCGATGACTGGCTGTTCGCCTTCTATGTAGTCGCTGAATGTTCCGTGTCTGTCTTTGGCAAGATATTCGGCTCCGCCACTGTATCTCGGTTGTGTGAGCACTAGTCGCTGGTTGTCTTTGTTAACGAACAAGTGCAGTATCGCGTCGAAGAACGCTGGTGTCTGGCTCTTGAGTCCGCCCTGTACCGCCAGACCCACAACATCCTTGCCGTCTTCGTTTTCGTATTGCCGTGTATGAGCGATGACAACGACTGTTACTGGCAAGTCACATAGCTTGTAGAGTAGTGGTAGTGTCTCATCCAGTAGAGTTCCCCAGTCTTGAATGCGCATTTTGCCGCGTCCACCGAGGATATTGAATATCTTGTGTGCCGACTGAATGGCGTCCAATGAATCTACGACGACTGTGCCGAAGGTGATGGGCTGGTCAAGCAGTGTTACGTTCATAAGACCGGTTTCCTCGTCATATTCGCCGTCTTTCAGCAGCTTGTTGACGATGCCGATACAGTTTGGCAAGCACTTGGCATTTTGTGGCACTCGTAACGTATTAGGCTGGCCTGTTCGTGTCGCCGATCCTGCACCGCCCTCTACGTCTATGTAGAGTGGCTCATTGAATGTGCCGGCAAGACGGGTCTTGCCGGTGCCTGGCTTACCCAGGATCATTAGCTTGAAAGGCTCTTTCCGTGTGGTGCTTTTTTGCAGTAATTTAACCGTCATTCTTTCCCTCCGTCGGGACCACGCAACATTACGAGTACACGCTCTGCTGCTTGGCCCTCTAATAGTTGCTCCATCGCGCTCGCTGGTCGCACTAGCATGCCCTTACCCAGGTTGTGCAGATATTCCCGATTGTCGTCTGTGATTGGTACCTCCGGTAATGGCGGTAGTGATAGGCCAATGTCGTGACGCAAGTATGTGTAGTATGCCGCAACAGTTAAGGGCGTTATGTCAGTCCTAGCAATCACAGCTGCGAATGATGCAACAGCTGTGATTCTTGCTTGCCCATGCAGCATATGGCACTCCCTACAAAGGGGGACGCAGTTGATTGAGTTGAAGATGTGGTGTTGTTGCTCGCGGGGTACAGCGCTGCGCTTCACTAACCATTCGTGGAGGTCGAGTCCACGATGGAACGTGGTTCCGCAGTAAGCACAAATGTACTCGTGCTCACGCATTACTTGAAATTTTAGGCTCTTCATGTCTTTCGCATTCATAAATTATACCTCAATCCCATATTTTGTCAAGCTGGTCTTCGTGAAGTAATCGACATCAGCCTCGGCCAATTCGGGCCAACAGTGCTGGAAGTACGAGCACGTTGGGTAGTAGCGAGCTCGGCTCTGGCGCATACAATGATAATTGTGTTCTGTAGGCTTTTCATGTCGAGGCGGGTCCTCTTCTGTGCCATGCCAGCGCTCGATTAGTAAGCGTTCTGCGTCAAAGGCTAGATCGCGGGTACCTCCGATTTCATCGCCGTCCTTGATGCCTTCGTAGCTGATTTGGCCGGCGGTCGGTGGGCGCACTTCTATCTGCGCATAGTTGTTGCGGGCACGGTAGTACAGATACATATCGGGCCAGGCGAACGCACCAGTGATCTGCTTGCGCAGCCAGCCATAGAGTGTGACCTGGAGCAGGTGCTTGTCGCGAGGTAGGGCGGTGTCGGACTTGAAGCTCCAGATTGAGGCGTTCTTGTGCTCAACGATTGTGCCATCATGCAATAAGTAATCTATCTCGCCTATCCACGCACCATGGTGCACTGGCACATGTGATTCTCCCTGGATGTCAGGGTGCAAGTTCCAAAGCGCGTAACTGTCTTCCTCCCACACTATGCCGCCGTGCATGGCATGTAGCGAATAGTCGCTGAATGGGCGGGTAATCGGCTTATGCGTAATGCTCCAAACTGCTTGACGAGGACAGCTACCGATAGCTGATACACCGAAGTACCACTGATCATCTATCCAGTGGCGGTCGGCATATTCTTCCTGGTTTTGCTGTTCCTTCAGGCATTCAGTCAAAGCTTGTTGCAAATCTACCATCATCTGATGTCTCCTTTGTTTCTTCTCTGGGATTATGAGGGCGGCAATACGGGCATAATGCCACGATATTGCCGCTCTCATTTAATTCTAGGTACCAACCACGAAGCTGATTGAGGTAGTCCCAAACATCATCCGGAAGAGCGTACAAAACAAAGGCACATTTTGCACATTGATGCCTGGCAACACGTCCCTCATTATTCATCGTCTTTTATGTAGTGATAGTGGATATAGTTGATGATGTCACGACGAGCCTTGGGGTTCAGGTCTCCAATCGAAATGCGAACTTCATGTTCTGAGTCGAGGAAGTCCTGGCTGTATTGCACGTGTTGGAAGAAGCTCTGTGGCGTGTTCCCCGCTGGACTGAAGCCCAGTGCTAGTTCGCCAGTGGTAACGAGGGTGTAGGGGTCGGCAACCGATTGGTTCTGATTATGCCAGATACCGCCTCCCATTTCATTCAAGATGGCGTCAAAGTGCTCTATCCACTCCTCGTCACTGTACCACTCGCTTCTTTCGTCGTGGGGTATATGCCATTCTGTGTCATCAACGAGGAGACATAGGCCCTGGGGTCCGAAGTCGTATCCCCAGCGTTCTTCTAATGTCTCTTCGTGGTGCCATAGTTCCTTCTCTAACTCGTCATACATAAAGACCGTGACGCCGAAAACACCGTTATTATGCCCCATACAAAGCCCAAATGCCTCGGACAAGTATGCCTTCGCGAGATTATTAAACAGTCCCGCAAGGTCCTCGGCGACCTGACCCAGGAATTCCCAGACCTCGTTCGGTTGAAGCTCTTGGGTACACGGCTCGTGTTGCGAACATAGCAGGCCGAGCTTCTTGAGCGCACTCTCATAATTCAGAGAGAATGCTATCGGCCATATGACAGCGATGTCTGGCACAAAAGCGCGTTTCTTCATCGCTTGTGTGGTGGCCTTCGCCAATACCTCATCGTAAGCGTGACTCTTCAGTATGGTTTCGAGTTGCTTGTCCACAATATCGCGGACTTTAGCAGTATCGTATTTTACGTACATCTTTATTCTCCTTTTGCGCCGCGCAATCTAGTACTGGTCCCATCCTAGATTTTCTTTTATACTCTCGTCTGGGGTCCATGTAGTGGTCGTGGCCGTTGCCGCTCTTAGCTCAGCAAGCCCGGCCATCAGTGCCTGGATGAAATCTGATGGTACATCCTCAAACGCCACACGATTGTACTTTGGAACATACTTGACCTCGGCTATTTCTATGGAGTACGTCCAATCGTCGAGGATAAAATGATTCTTATTCTTGTTGACGATTAGACAATCATAGATGCCTTCCGGTTTCATTGTCGGTAACACAAAAGCGTAGGATTCCTCGGTTTCACTGACAGCGTAGAAGATTATTGTGTCGCTGAGATCAATCGTCATACCTTCTTTATGCTCGTTCATATTCCTCCGTTTCATCGGTCCAAATATCTATCTTGTGTTCATCGCTAACGAGTGCCAGAAATAAGGCCAGGTATAGGCGCATATCCTGGACTCGCGAACGTATGCCCTCCGAGGACACTTCGCCCGTCTTGATGAAGGTCTGAAGTGCCCTGAGATGCTTACTGAAAAATACGTACCAGACCTGGACGGGATCGATGCCTATATTGGTGGCCTCTACCTTGAAGTTCGACAAGGCGTCCTCTTCTCCGGCGTAGTCACGGCCCTTAGTGTTCGATAGTGCCATCTCTTCCTGTTGCAGCGAGTCCAGTAGCTTGATGAATTTGCCTCTGATCATTTGGCCCCTCGCATGACGGTCTTCCACTCGTCGGGCTGATGGAACTTGACGAACTCCCACTCGTCCCTTTTGCCATTGTGCTGAACTTCGAGCCAACCAAGTGGCCTGAGGTCCATGGCAATTATGAGTCCACCCTTGCTTTTGTGTTGCGCAACTGCGAGCCTGTCTGTGATGTCTTCGTCGATAGCAAGGTGAATGCCATAGTTCCCGACATCAGGCTGAGAGCCCATATAGATGAACATACCCTCCGGGAAATGCTCGTCTGCGACTTCACCAAACATATCCATTAGGGCACTGTGTTCCAGGTCTACGATATAGTCGATCTCTTCCCAATGGTCCTGTAGCACCTCGTCGTAGTCATCGTCTTCGGTCACGAGCACGCCCAACCTTTCGAGCATTTCTAAGATTTGGTATTGCCCATAGTGGTCGGGCACGGTCATGAAACCTCCAATGGTCACTGGTTCGTACTTGAGTATGTCCTCGTTGAGTAGTATATCGACCACGATGCCCCAATCGATGCTATGGTGCAAATCGGGGATAGTCGCCTCGATCAATTCCCGGACGTGTTGCTGCAATTCCTCGATGTCGAGTTTTACGTATGATGGACGGTCAAACATTGATGCCTCCTTATTTATGAGGACCCTCCGGCTCTCGTGAGGTAGAGCCGGAGGGCCTATTGACTAATTCATAGGCGCATACGCACGAAGCGTCAATTCGCCACATTCGGGGCACCGCAGCAGAACGAGCTCAGCTGGTACCTCCGTGAATTTCTCGAAGTCGTATGGGATGTTCAGTTCTTCGGCTGTGAAGTCAGTCACACTGCGCCACAATTCTTGCAACACGTTCATGACGTTGCGCAGTTCCTGCAAACGCTCGGTAGACGCTGGGTCAGCCATCTTCTTGAAGAGAGCGCTGAGCTCACCGCCACAATACTCGTTGTGCCAGAAAGCCGCTTGACCTTCTCCGCGCCGATACCGCTTCCATCCACGCATACGCATAATCTTATTGATCTTGAGGCGTATCTCCAGCTGATCCTGGAGCTTGGGCATGTCTTGCAGGTCCACGCCGTCTTCGGCCCCCATAATCCCATTGAGCATAGACGTATAGTACTCGTCTTCTTCGTAAGCCTGATCCCAGGCCCAGACGAACGAGAACCCAGCTTTACTATATGCCTGACTCAGGTCGTACTGGGTGTAGTAACTGGCGTCACAGTTACCGCACCAGAAGTCCGTCCTTGCGACCAGGCTATAGTAATCGTCCATCTCTACCAAGGCGGCATATGGGCGAGTATAGCCACCGCGAACATCGCAGCCGTTGTGTAGCTGTACCAGCACAACATTCCAGTCACCGAGACTAATGACGCCATACTGCAATACCCGGCTGAGGTCGGTGTCTTGATTGTACGTATTCACGATGCCTTTCCACCCGATGTCGCCGGCGTGAACGTTTGCGTGCCAGTAAATCTCCACAAGAGCTCGCCAGGGGAACTCGTCCGCTTCCTCGTCCCCATACCGACCGCGATAGTCATCCGCGTCCAGGAACGTCTTGGTGAGTTCTACGATATAGCTGAGTGCAGGCATGAGAATGATGGCGTCGTTGATCTTGTAGTCGTCATCTATACCCATATTGAACGCAACCATCGGCCACCCGAAGTCCAGGTGCCAGCCGTCTTCGCCCAGATAGTCGAGCTCCAACGATATGGTATGCTCCAACATCAGGTGCAGCCAGGGAATGAACGACTCCATTGTGGCCGGCCAGGAGTCATCCATAGCGAACGCGCCGAACCAAGCCAGTAGTTCGTCTACCGCCTGAGCGATTTCATCATTGGGGTCCGTGAACTTCGACAACAGGTGGATCGTGCTAATAGTGAGCGACTCGACGTCACCCTCATACAGGTCCATTACCAGCCCAGACATAGGAAGCTCAGCGTCGCTGTTGTATCCGTAGATGCTCCCTGAATCTAGGAAGCTGCGGGCCGTCTTGATCTGGGCCTTTTCCGCCCAGAACTCAAGGCTCTTCTCTTCAACCGTCTTCCATTCCTCATAAGTCTTAGACATGTTCGTCTCCTTTCCCATAAATGGGGCTATTTAATTTGTACTACCGATTTTCGGTACGGTATCTCGTCTTCACTGATGGTGCATTTTCTGTATAGTAAAGACAGTCGCATGACCCCCAGATAGGGTCCCGTAATCTTGCTGTTGAGATTGTCAGCTTCTTGATACTTCTCTGCATTCTCAAGCTGCGTCTGATAGTCTAGGATAATGTCACGTATGGGTGCAGCACCATATGCTGTCTGTCTCGTGTATGGCGTCCACTCTAACGGATACTTGCGGGGCAACCAGTAATTGGCTGCGACGCCCGGTAAGCTTACGAAATCCTTAATGACTTTGTATGCTGGCCATATTGTTCTCGCCCTCGATGTTGTGCCAACAGGCCACAGCTTGCCGATGCGAATGTTCGTCTCGTTACGGGCACTTTTGGCTACTAGCATAGCGTCTACGACACGACGGTAATCTTCGTGCTCGAACCAGATTTCGTCATCAACCATAACCATCCATATAGGTTCGTATGTCTGATCTAGCTGTGGCGCAAGGCCAAAACAACGCCGGAACCGATAGGTGCCAACTGTTGCAATGGTAGCCAACCAGTCGTGTACTCTCCACGAGATGGGACAGTCTGGCTTCTCGAACTTGTCGTCCTGGAAGGTCACAGGGTAGACAAGTGTCGGATCGCGCTGATCTACCAAGATAACCTGATTCTCGGTAAGATCATAATCGATCCTGTACGGCTCCTCCGATGGCGGGGACTGTGGGGTCCATAAGTTCTGATAGTGTCTAATTGGTAACATGTTACTCCTTTAATAGATACAGCCATTTCATTACAGCGTATCCGTTTTGGTACGCCGCAGTGATGTCCGACCCGCCGAATGGCGGATAGATGGCGGTTGCATTGTCCAGTGTCGCTAAGCGTTCTTTGGCGTACTCGCTCCCTCCTCGTTTACTGTCCATGTCTGCTACTACAAACACTTGTGAGACATCGCTAAGATAACGATTCCATGTTGGGTCCCAAGAGGACCCGCCGGCGAACGCACTAATGGCGGCTATACCGAATTGTGCCAAGAAGATCACGTCTAGTTGGCTCTCTACAATCAATAGTCGTCGTGGGCTCTCTCGCAGTACATCTAGGTTGTAGATGGCCTTGGCCTTGCTACCAGTATCCATAATGTATTTGGCGACAAAGCCCGATGGTGGCTCACCTAGCCAGCGCTTCTTAACACCCAAGCAGCGTAGGCCATTCTTCGACTGGCGTAGTAGTGGAATTGTTAGTCGGCGGCCAGCGTGCTCCCCAATGTAGAACCGATCTATAGTGCGCAGGTCCTTGATACCGCGTTGTGCGAGATAGGCCGTAGTTCTTGTTGATCTTGCATTGACATATGCTTGCACGGTCTCCATATCTGGTGCGTCTGGGCTCTCTGTCGGGGCTACGTTAATATCATCGAAGACCGAATGGTCACGTAGGAGGCCCCATCGTCCACCTGACTGACTAGGCTTGCCTGGACAGTCATCGCAGGCTTTCCTGCAATACCAGTTCGGTGGATCGGCATTCGGCCAGAAACTGAAGCGGTCCTCGCCTCTGTTGTAAAAAGGACAAGGACCGCTATAATTTCCTCCGTCTCGACGGGAGACCCGACGGTAGCGTTGATTGTTGATCACGACATACATTGGTCTCCCTCCTTATTGTACTAGAAAGCCCGCTGATACTGCTCCATGCCTAATAGCTTTCTGGGTATCGGGCACTTAGGCGCTGGCAAGTTACGGAACCACTCCAGCACTTCTTCTGGCACTGGTTCGTACCGCCACTCAGTGCCGTATTTGTATCCACAAATCGGACAGGGCCGCTCAAGAACACCTCGTTTGTTGCTTTCGTAGAATCTCCATCGAGCCTGGTTGTCCCAAGTAACCGGTTGGGTGGGGTCTATCAGTTTCGTGTCCCAACCAAGAATCTTCTGGTGGGGACAGTATGGCCTCATATCATTAAGATGATACGCTTGCCATAATCTGGCGAAGGTATCAATCATCTCCGCAGTCCAACCCTTCGCTAGGCGGGTGATGAAGTCTGGTTCTAGCAGGTTGCTGGCTGTTTGTCCCCAGCCACCTTGTGGTATAGTCCCTCCGCAGATGGACAGAACGCTTCCGTCTTCGTCTGGGTCTGTTGTGATCCGGATGACGGCCCAGTACGGTAGATCAACAGCACCGCCAGCCAGACAGGACACATACCCAAGCAACACCGGATATATCTCTTCTGTCTTCTGGTTCTTGGTCATTCCTCCACCTCCACACCACCACTGATAACTGTGCCATCTTCCAGATACTCGACGGCCAGCCAGGTGTCTGTGTGCTGCACTTCGCCATTCTCGTCGAGGGCAAGCACGATAACAATAACCTGGGCGTATGGGCTATGAGCGTCTTGTAGGCCGACCCTGAAGAACACCAGGCCACGATATTCGGTGCCACTGAGATTAACAGGAATTAGGCTTCTTCCCTCGCTATTCTCGTTGAAGTCATTCACGTAGTTGTCAAGGGTGTCGTAGTAAACTGTTCGTACCTCTTCGCTCGGATTGAGGGCGCTACCATCCCCATTATGCCAGGTAATGTAGTCGCTGAGCCATTGCTCCGGCGACATTTGCGTATCGGGCTTTACAATGGCTGGCCGGACGATTGGCGTCAAGATTACGAGGGCGATGGCTATGGCAAGCAAAACAACGGCTGCTGTACTATTTTCTCCTGTCGTCATTCTTTTTCTCCTGCTGCTTGTATAAGACGCGCAAAGTGCGGTCGTTCAGGCAATCGTCGCATACGTCTGCGCCGATCTGGATGTCAGCCTGTTGACCGCACCTTGGGCACTTAGCTTGTTTGCGTGTCGCTACGAACTTACCGTTCTTTGTTTGATATTTAGTTATCTAGTCCCTCCCATTTTACGACGCATTTTGTTACGAAGCACCTTGTGTAGGTCCCATTTGTTGCCCGACTGTAAGAGCGCAACATACAACATCATCATGATGTCTGCGGCCTCTTCAGCCAAGGCCAGGTCTGTGTATTCGTCATTGGCGTGATCGTTGTTGCGTATCCAATCTTCGCGCCTAGCCACTAATTTCTCCGAGAATTCTCCCATTTCTGAGACAGCCCAGGCCAATGCTTCTAGTGCCGTAGGCCATACAAGATCGCGAGCGGCGTAATATGCCTTGATTTCGTCGACAATCATAGCTCGGTTATATCGAAGTCTGGGTATTGCTTGGCGTAGGTTTGCAGGAGATTGAGCATGTTCATACTGGCGTCCAGGTCATGCTTGAT
This sequence comes from uncultured Anaerolineales bacterium, assembly GCA_964421785.1. Taxonomy (GTDB): domain Bacteria; phylum Chloroflexota; class Anaerolineae; order B4-G1; family B4-G1; genus SKLM01. The sequence goes on along the minus strand of CAYQZG010000032.1, from coordinate 16,906 downwards.
TTCAAAGCAATCATCACATAGGTGCATGTCCATCTCGCCGCCTTCTAGTCCGCAGAACCACCGCTTGCACGCCTCGCATTGCCAAAGATCACCGGTACAGTTTGCATGAGGATGATTGGTGCTTTGACATTGGGCGTCTTCTGACCGGACCATCAGTGCGTCATGCGGGCTTTCCGGGGTTAATGTCAGGCTAACGTCCTCAACCTCGATGCCTATGTCGGCAAATTGGATCAGGCGCACTAAGACCTTCTGTATCACTTGGCCCATTTGCTCGGCATTCACATGGATGGTGTCACCCGCGCTTACTTGGATACTGCATGTATACTTCATTTAACCTCCTTGTCTATAGATTTAGAAGAAGTACTGCGGAGCCAACGGGATTTGAACCCGTGTCGCCGGATCGACAATCCGGTATTCTGTCCGCTGAACTATGGCTCCAGTCGGGGTGGCCGGATTTGCACCGACGACATCGCGGCCCCAAACCGCGCACTCTACTTAACTGAGTTACACCCCGAAGTGGACCCGCAGGGAATCGAACCCTGACTTCCGCCGTGCAAGGGCGGTGTGCTCCCGTTATCACTACGAGCCCAGATAGGGGGAGAAGGAATCGAACCTTCTTCAACAGCGGCTGAACCTGTTGTGTTACCATTACACCATCCCCCAATGACGGAAGGGAAGGGACTTTAATGAAGATGATATGCCCCTCCCCAGTGGTGACTGGCGAGAATCGAACTCGCATACTGCGGACCACAACCGCATGCTCTACCATTGAGCTACAGCCACAATGGGCCGTGCAGGGATCGAACCTGCGACCAAAGGCTTAAAAGGCCCCTACTCTACCGGCTGAGCTAACGGCCCAACTATTTGCTACGGCGCTGGCTTGATCGTGCCACGCAGGATTTGGCGCTTGCGCGTTGGGCGTTGCACTACCTTGAGTGTAGCGTCTACCCTGACGTCCATACCGGGCACGAACTTTAGGCGTTTCTCGGCGTCTCGTCGTTCCTGCTCATTGCGGTACTTGGGCGGGAAGTCGTATGGGTATCGGTCCGCAATGTCGTCCAGGTGCTCCTTAAGCGGCTTGTCCGGCGTATAACTATTGGTTGCGGCCATCGAAATATCCTCCTTGAACTGAATAGTTCCGGCTTATCATACAGTGGCGGCGAATGGATTTGCACCATTGAAGCCTGAGGCACCTGGTTTACAGCCAGGCGGGTTTGTCTACTTCCCTACACCGCCAAAGGTGGAGCCGTGGGGATTTGAACCCCTTCTAGCCTCTAACTATTTCCCAGACGGGCGATCAGCCCCGGCCCCTGAGTAGCGGGGGTGGGAATCGAACCCACATAACGGGCTTATGAGGCCCGCAAGCTACCAATGCTTCACCCCGCAAAAGCTGGGAGTGGGACTCGAACCCACCTGCTCCGCTTTACAAGAGCGGCGCTGTACCTGCTCAGCTATCCCAGCTGTGTACGCTATTGTACCACAAGTTGTACAGATGTCAAGCTTCTTGTTGTTGCAGCATATACAGCCCCCATACCTCGCTGTACCTGCATAGCCCCGTTACCAGAGCCTCCAGGAAATCAGCCGGCAAGTCGTGCAGCCTTGACTTGGGCTCGACTGGAAGTTCCTCGACTTCGCTAAAGGTGAGGGTAAATGTCTCATTGTCCTCGTTACCATGTCGGGACACAATGACGCGGTTATTGCCCTGAAAGGGGAATACGACCGCGAATGATTCTTCTGCGCCTGCAATTGGTATGACGCGGTATACGACAATCTTGCCAACATCCATCGGCTTAATTGGCCTCGGCTTGAGCAGCTTTACTTCAATCTGATTTATTGCCATTTAGCTCTCCTTATAAGTAATGATTAGAGTTGCCCCCGCCCTCCTCACCACCCAGAGGCCCGGAGCGAGCGAAGCGAGCGGAGGGCTATTTTACTCTATGTCCACTTCAATTACTGTAATTTTGCAATCCTCAAAGCCGTAGTATAGTTTTCCATAGGCGAGGCCAACATGGTGGATTTGACCTTGTACCTCGATGATGTCGTTCTCTCCGACTATATCATTGGCCCGGAAGTTCTTGATAGCTATGAGCGGGGCGTCGGGATGATCCGCGACAGCGATCAGCCTGATATTAGTGTACTTGTTTTCGTAATCAACCTGGACAACGTATAGGCTGGTTAGCGTAACATACTCGCCTTCTAGCTCTACCAGTTCCTTGAGCGTCATCTCCGGCATAGCGTTGACGTTATATTCTGTGTAGTACTCTGGGTTATGCGGTACTGCTAGGTTGACAACCAGAGCGACCCCGACGAGCAGAAGGGCCAGGATTCCCAGGATGAGGTATCCATTGTGTTTAATCTTTTGCAGCATTTTGTTCCTCCTTCGGAACTAAGATTTTGATACTATTGGCTACCACAGATGGATCGCCATGCTGGTGATCTACTGTGCCTTTAACCATCAGCAGAGTACCCGCGTCTTCAACGTGTTTGCTTAACGTCTTCCACTGACTAGGGAAGACGACCACATCCGCAACACCATTCAGGTCTTCGAGGGTGATGAAGGCCATCTGCTTGCCATTCTTGGTGGTGTGCCGATAGATACGCTGTGTCATTCCTAGGACACAGACCTGCTCCTGCTGCTCGCAAGTAGGGATGTCCGAGAGCTTGGCCGTGACCCGATCACGAAATGCGTTCTGAGCTCTGGCGAGCGGGTGCCCTGAGACATAGCCTCCGAGGAGTATCCGTTCCCAGTCTAGCCGGCGGCTGTCAGCGATAGGATATTGTGGCTGTGGTTCGACGTGGAAAAGCTCTGCTTGACCCAGGTCTTGATCTTTGCCGAGCTCGTCGAATTCATCCACGTGTTCCAGGAGCCAGCCCCGATCTCCAAAGACATCAAAGGCTCCTACCTTAACGAGGGCTGTGATGGCGCGAATGTTCACTCGGCGTCGGTTGACTCGATTACAGAAGTCGTGTGGCGAGGTGAACGGTCCGTCTTCTCTTGCCTTGAGGATTTCATCGACGCCCTTCTCGCCCAAGAATTTGACTACCTGTAGACCGAGGCGAATTTGGTTGTCCTCGATAGACGCCCAGCGCTCACTTGTTTGAATGTTGGGAGTTAGTGCCTGGATGTCGTGTGCCCTGCACTCTTGCAACAGCTGCGGCATATCATCTTTGTTGGCCGCCTCTGTTCGGAAGAGCGCAGTCATAAACTCCAGCAGATAGTGATGGCGCAAATAGGCTGTGCGCGTTGTGAGTACGGCATAGTCGGTAGCGTGAGCCTTGTTAAATCCATATCGGGAGAAGGGTATGAACAACTCCCATATCTGCTCGGCGTGTTCGGGGGTGAGTTGATAGTTCTCTTCTGCACCCTGGATGAACCGGGCACGCCACTGCTTGAGTACTTCTAGGTCCTTCTTGCCCACCGCCTTACGAATGATGTCCGCCTCAGCAGCCGTGAAGCCGGCGAGGTCGGTACATACTCGCATTACCTGTTCCTGGTAGGTGAGTACGCCATAGGTCTCCTTCAGGATTGGTTCAAGTACGGGATGTGAGTACTCAGGCTCGGAGCGTCCGTGCAGACGATCTGCATACTCCTGGATGTGATCCATAGGACCAGGCCGATAAAGCGCTAGCGCAGCGACAACATGCTCGAATTTGTGCGGCGCAATTTCTTGCAGGACCCCACGGAACCCAGACGATGATACCTGGAATACGCCGGTTGTGTCTCCACTAGACAGCACCTCCCAAATCCCCTCGTCTTCCGTCGGGATGTCCTGATACTCTAGATTTACATCGTGTCTGGCATTGATGAGCGCGAGTGTCTCGGCAATAGTTCGTAGCGTTCTCAGACCGAGGATGTCTAGCTTCAGTAAGCCAAGGTGTTCACACTCTCGCATGTCAGTCTCGGTTAAGGTGTCACAAACTGCGTTCTTGCTGGTGGGTCGTCGAAGCGGGATGTATGTTGTTAGCGGTTTGTCCCCAACCAGAATGCCGCCTGCGTGCGTACCAGCGTGCCTGATACGGCCTTCGAGAGCGTGAGCGAGGCGGAACATGCCAGGTTGTACGTCCTTCTCTATTGCGCCAGACTCTACGGCCTCGTCTAGCGTAATGCCTGGAATTTCCGGTACCTGGTTGGCATACTCGTTAACAGCCTTCCACGGCACACCCAGAACCTTCCCCGCGTCACGAATAGCTCGCCGCGCACCAAAACGTGAGAACGTACCGATTTGAGCCACGTGACCATAATGCTGGATCAGATAGTCGATAACGTCTTGCCGCCGATCATCTGGAACGTCCATGTCAATGTCGGGCATAGTGATACGATCTGGGTTCAGGAACCTCTCGAAGATCAGGCCGTGCTTCAATGGATCAATGCCGGTCATTCCCAGAGTATAGGCCACGATAGACCCGGCTGCTGACCCTCTGATATTCCAAACAATGTTGTGCGTCTTACAGAAGTTTATGAGGCCCTTGAAGATCAGGAAGTAGGTGCTAAAGCCCATCTCTTCAATGACACCAAGCTCATATTCAAGCCGTTGTTGGTGAGCCTCAGTTACCTCGTCATAGTATCGCTTAAGACCATCCTCACACAGTGCTCGCAGGTGGGCGTGTGGTCTACTGACCCCGGCTGGCGGAAGATGGTAGTTGCCAAACTCCAGGTGCCAGTTGCAAACAGAGGCCACTCTAACAGTGTTCTCTATAGCCTGCGGGTACCGGGGATAGAGGCGTTCCATCTCCTCTCTGCTTTTCATATAGTAGCTATCGTTGTTATAGCCGGCTCCTTCGTCGATACGTTTGCCATAAGCTAGGGCCTTTAATGCGTCGTGAACCTCCCTATCTTGACGATCAGCGTAGTGCACATCGTTGGTGACTACCATTGGTAGCTCCAACATTTCGCCAATCCTAATGATCTCCGGCCAGACATCGACCATAAAATCGAGGTCGTGATGTTGGAGCTCAATGAGATAGCGCCCTCCGAAGTTCTCTTTGTACCAGGCGGCAACCTTCTCCGCCTGCTCGATTTTGCCATCTTGTATAAGGCGAGATAGCTCGCTAGACGAGCAGCCAGACAATATCAGTAAGTCATCGCCATATTCTAACAGTAATTCCTTGTCGATACGTGGCTTATAGTAGTATCCCTTGAGATTGGCGACCTTTGTTAGCTCGCACAGGTCGTGCCATCCTCGATTGTTCATTGCTAGGAGCGTGATGTGATGGCTGGTGCGGGTTTCTTTGCTCTTCTCGTCGATGGTGGTTGGAGCCATGTATGCCTCCAACCCGATGATTGGTTTTACATCGTGGGCTAGGCAAGCCTCATAAAAGGCGACAGCACCAGCCAAGGTGCCGTGATCCGTTAGCGCTAGGGCGGGCTGTCCTAGCTTGGCCGCCCTAGCAGCTAACTCGTCAACCGTCGCCAGCCCGTCCATTAACGAGTAGTCAGAGTGGACGTGCAGGTGAACGAACATGTAGTGTTTCTCCTTCAATTTTTGCTCTGAAGCCGAGGGTATAGCCGAGCGCCTGTTCTAAGACTGATACAAGAAACGCCCCATTGGGTCTGGATACCGGGACGTTATTCAGGCGCACCTCGTCATTGGCATAATCGAGGACGATCTCAATAGAAGCCTCTCCATTGGTGACTGTAAAGCGCTGTATGTCAGCACTGGAGGGCTCGACTATAACTCGTGTCCCCGTAGAGTCTGCGCGATAATCTTGAACGATCTGGTCTGTCCTTCGCTTGAGGTCGATCATACGCGATCCCAGGAAATCTCTGCGACGAAGGAGTTCTTGTCTTCGTCGAAATGCCTCATTACGTGGTAGCCCATTCTAATTAACAGGGCCACTTCAAAGTCCCAGAATTTGCCGTCTACCGTGACAGACATTGCGCCTTCATCAACGGCGTCGTTAATGGCCTTGACTACGCCATTTTCCAGCAACCCCTTGTAAATTTCGAGGTCTCTGTTCTTCTGGGCAACCTTCCTGGCTCTCGTTGCATGCATTAGACTGTATAGACTTTCCTGATACATCTTGTTTATCCCTCCTCATTTAATATAATCGAGAGGATTGTCCCCTCATATTTCTCAAGCCGTTCAAGGATGTCGTGGGCTATAGAGCCTGCGTCTTGTGCCGCCTGAACCTGCTTGTGACGCGGATAGATCGAGGCTATTAGCCAGTGCTCCCTGTGATACAGCTTGACACAGTGCATAGAGATAGATGGGAGCCGAAGCGTCCCCTCGTGCTTGACCATTGGTGTGACGACAAACTTTTCAATTTGTACTGTTACTGTGCGCTTGTACCTGCGCTTAACAAATGTCGCAATCAGTTCTTCATAGTGCCACTGAGCGACTGTGCTTGAGCCCCCCTCAATGAGTAGGCGAGCAATGGCGCGACAACAGTCTCGTTCCGATTTATACATCCATCTCTCCTTATAATAGTTGAGACGCTTAATGAAAACGGCAAGTGGACCTGGCGGGAATCGAACCCGCGTCGCAGTACCTTCTTGAGTCGCTTGTTAGCTCATAGTCGTCTAATTTCGCCCGACGACAGGGCTATTGGCTGTATACTCCATCAACTACTAGCCACATCTTGTTGAGGAGTGGCCTTGGTTATGACGCCCGACAGCCAGTACTCAGGCGGCGTCTGGCCGGGCGATGTAGGCGGTTAAACCTACATAGCTAGAATTTGAGGTGTGCCAGTTATCTGGCTAGTTTTGAGCAACGATCTCAAAAGTGAATACCGCTCGATACCTTTCAGGCCCTGAGTGAAACGGCGACGCTCTCGCGTCGCTTAACGGCTCTTCGACTGAGGCTGTGTGCGAGATGGGCTCTCCTTGCAGCCCCAGTGCAAAGAGAGCCCTGATAATCTAGTCTTCTTGTAGGATCAACTCGCCGTTCCAGGCGTCCGCTGCGAGACCGCAGCAAGCCTGGACGCCATAACTATGCGCGTCATCTACGACGAGATTGTCTGCTAAAACCCCTATGTCTTCGCAGGTTGGTGCCAAGATGGAGGATGATCCCTGGAAGTAATTGTGCAGTGTAACTTCTGCGCCCTTCTGAAGGGTCAGGATCAGTGGCCGCTTCTCGCTATCAAACCAATTCTTCCACTTAAGGGCCATTTTCTCTAATAGAGGAGCAGCGTCAATGAGGGCAACGATGGTGCCAGACTCATAGAATGCATTATTGGCGAGCCCTTCAACACCGTCGGGGAAGAGATACCAATACTTCTGGGGATAGCGCTTCATTTCTTCTACTGTGGTCTCCTCGATTTTAACCGTAACGTGTAGCCGGGTGTTACGAATAAGCGATCTGACATTGAGCTTAATGGTGGGATATAGCAGTTCCTCGTCTACGTCATAGGGCGGATCAACGACCTGAATGGCTGTGTCGATGTAATCGATGTAGTATCCCTCATAACCATAGAGAGACAGATTCCTGTCATCGAGATAAGTTACGTCCCCGTCAATCAGGGCCTGGGCCTCTTCGACTGTTAGGCCGTCACTGGGCTCGACTATAATAGGGTTATCGTCAAGCCAGTCCTGAACCTCTCGTGTCGCCCGCGCGATATTGACGTGGTGCTGATGATCATATGCCCTGCTGTAGGGGCACGACTCATCGTGCTTGTTAGTGCCCCACTCGTCCTTGCTACAGAACGGGCAAGTCCGTTCTGTGTCGTGCGACAGGAATGCCTCGATAATCTCTTGCGGATTAGCAGTCATTTTACACATCCTTTGTTAATTCTTCGGCTGTTATGCCCAGCCGTCTGGCGGCCAAGTATCTACCGGCCCACTCAGGACTGTAGTCGTGCTCATATGCCCATATCACAAATTGTTGGTCTTGTGATGTGAAGTAGTATCCTGCTCCTCTGTAAAGCATGAGCTCCAACTCAGCCCAAAGATGAAATTCAAAATATGACGTGGGTTCTTTAGGCTTAGGCATACGCCTCCTTTAGTTGATGAGAGCCTCGAACGCCGCATACGTCAACACATTGGCTTCACTGATGACAAAGGCGTCTAGCTCATAGTCGTAGGTGAAGACGAGGGTAAGGATAGACGGCTCGCCGCTGCTATCTGTGGCCCGATACTGTACGACCATTGTCTCATTGTACTGAATGAACTTGATCCGTTCAAGCGTGACGTCATTGGCCTCGGCGAATCTTTGTTGCTGCTGTAGAATTTGTTCTGCGTACTTGCCAGTCTCGACAATGGGAATGTCGGTCCAAGTCGTCTGCTCGAAGACGATCTCGGCCTTAGTAGCCGCCGGAGCGCCTTCGCGACCGAGGATTTCATTGACCGGCAACAGCATTGCGGCGACAACGAGACCAAAAACGATTGCGGCACCTACTGCGATAAGCGTTAGCTTTTTCTTCATTTTACTCCTCCACACTATTAGCTGCTGATTCGACAACCTGTGCAAGTCCTCCAAATGCTTCGGGGACAACGAATGTGTGCTGCTCGACAAATTCTAGGATTTGCTCTGTAGTTAGGGAGCCGTGTTCTAGAAGCAGTTCCGCAAATTCATTGTGAGCCTCGGCGTTAGCCTTGAGAGTCTCGCGAGTGATAGAGCGTAACTGCTTAAGCGTCTTACGTACAACTTTCGCGGTCTCCTTGTCCATCTTACCGGTACTGCGACCAACGAAAGCGGCATAGTATCCCATCCCACCTTCGCCAATGATGGCCCGGATCAGGCGAGAGATGTTGTTCTGGTCCCCACCTGCACCGACGTAGGGGTATCCGGCAATGTCTGCGCCCTCGCGACCGCCCATCGAGACGGCAATCCACCGGTACAGCTTGTGCAATGGGTATCCCTGGCGCTCCACCTTGTCGTTGTGAATGATGACGCCGAGGGTCTTGCCGATGTTACCGGTGCCAGTGTGAGGAACAACAGACGCGAAGTTCACATTCTCTTCTGGTAGCAGGGCCATAGTGACAATAGCGTGACCGGCTTCGTGAAACGCAGTGGCCTTGCTGTCTTCGGGGTGCGGGTCCGTATAGGGCTGCTCAAGACCAAGCTTGGCCTCCCAAATAGCCTTTACGATGTCGCCGATGTTGATGTGGTCCCTGTTGTCGCGCAAGGCATACTGCGGAGCGATCCGCATAATGGCTACCTTGATGTCAGCCGGGGTCTGTCCGCGTAGTGCTGAGCCCACTGTGTGTAGTGGAATCTCGTCGTGCTGCACCTTGGCGATGTAGTAATTGGCGATTTCGCGTACACCGGCTTCGTCGGGCGTACCGACATAGATGGTCTGGTCAAGACGACCGGCCCTCTTGATAGCAGGATCAAGCACCTTCGGACGGTTGGTGCAACCCATAACGAGGACGTGACCTTCTGCTTGCGGCATAGGCTCCTTCAGGAGCTTGTAGGCCATTTTCTTGATGGCATTCCAAAGTCCACCTGGTTGTGAAACGCCGTCCATACAAGTCAGCAGAGCATTGAGGCCCTGTGTGGCTCCACCACCACCGAACATTCCAACACCAGGCCCGGCGGACATCTTGCCGCCTTCTACACCGCCGCGATCCTTGGCGATACTGTCAAGCTCATCGAGGAATACAACACAAGCGCCATTGTTAGCAGCCAGCTTCTTGGCCTGCGCGAAGAGGCGCTTCACCTTGATGGCGGACATACCCATCCACATCGACTGAAGTCCGGAGGCGTCTAGCATTAAGAAGGGAACGTGCGCGGCTCCGGCTAGGCACTTGGCGAGATAGGTCTTGCCAGTTCCTGGCTTACCAGCCAACAACACACCGTGTGTCGGCTCGCCGCCCATATCCTTGATTTGGCCGTGGCCCTCAAGTACTGATTGTAGATACTCGGCCATCTCAAGCAGCTGCGGCTGACCCTTGTAGTCTTCGAGAGTCAAGTCGTGCTGCGGATCACCGGGCATTATCTTAACGGTCTTGGTGCCGCCCATCCAGTACATCATCAGTCCGAAATAGGCAAACATCTGGACGGCCTGCATGCCGACGAGCATTAGAAGCTGCATAAATATGGGAGCAACGGACCCAAGGAGGGCACGGGTGGCCTTGAAGCTGATAATTAGCGACATCACAACGATGACTATGGCCCAAATTGTGCGGCGTCTGCGTTTCGTCTGCGCTTGCTTCTCTTGTGCAAAAGTATTTTTCTTGGTCATTCGCTCATTCCTTTCGGCATTACACCGTCATAGCCCTTCTTGGAACGTTCATTTTCAATGCTGACGTATTCCCGCCATTCTCCGTCATAGATGAAGTCGCCGACTTCCTCGTCGTATCGGAAGTGCACAACGCGGCGCTCAGCAACGTTCTTGACGCCAATAGGCTGGATGATATACGTAACAAACAGGTGCTCTTGGTACTGCACGATCCCAATCATCTCGGAATATCCTGGGTATCTCTGGCCGAATTCGTTGAGGTCCCAGGCCAATTGACGACTGTAATCACCTGACCAATCAATGGAAGGGATAGGGTATTGCGCGTCAGGGTCCTGCAATAATACGGTTGGTTCTGGCACTGGCGTCTTGTCCATCAAGGAGTAACAGCCGAGTGCACCAAGCGCCATAGAGAGTAGCGCTACACCAACGATAATGACGCTCCACGAGGTCTCCGGTCCAACAAGTTTATCAAACATTTGAGGCTCTCCTTATTCTGCTTATACTAATGTGTCACTAAATCAATTTAATTCCTACCCCTTTTTCTCACTATCTAGAGGCGCGAGCGAAGCGAGCGCTACTTTTACGCCTGCTCCCAGACCATGTTCTGCGGGTTGAAGGTAGTTTCAATGCCGCCCGTCTGACCAGCATTGGCCTTGCGAATGATGATCCGGCCTTCATTTGACCATCCGCCTGAGGGATTGCTTTCTCTCTTTAAGGACAGCCACAGCTGACTCTTCTGACGAGACGCTTGGGTCTCATATGGGTCGCCGTCGGCCTTTTCCTGTTGCACTAGCATACATATGGCACCAGTGCGCTCGGCAATCAACTTCAGGCGCTCAGCGTCACGACCACGCCCACTATAGAGGCCGTAGTCTTTGCGAACCCAACCTGGTAGTCGAGCCTTGTTGAGATAGTCGATGACTACGAAGTCATATCCGTCATCGCCGGCCTTGAGCTCGTATCGTAGCCAAACGCGGATTACCTGGTCCATCGTCCATCCGCCGGCATAGACCTCGATCCCGTTGTCGCCCCAGGCTTTAATTGCGGCGTTCACCAGCCTGACCTTTCCAATCTCTATATCTGTGAGATCACCCCGAACGAGGCGATGGAACGGAACGCCTCCCCCGGCCAGTAATGCTTCCTCGCCATACTCTGCAACAATATCATTAAGCTCTTCACGTAGTTCGTCACTGGGCGGGCTCCCGTCAGAGAACAATAGGGTTGGCAACATATCAAAGTCATCGTTGGCTTCAGCGATGTCCAAGGCTCGCATTTGTCTGGCAACACGACGCAGCCAGACAAGCTCAACTGTGTCCTCGAAGTGGAAGAACAGTCCACGTCCGCCTTGCTTGAGATGATAGTCATATGTTTGGGCTGCAAATGTGGACTTACCGCAGCCAGTCTGGGCTGTAACCAAGATCATTGAGCCGGGCATAATGTAGGGCACCTTCTCGTCCAACTCGGCCAGTGGCATTTCTAAGCCCTGCTGACCACTTTGCATTGCTTCACGGCGCTCCATTAGAGAACGTAAGCCTATGTCGCACCGGTCTGTTGTACTGGCAACGCGCTCGTCGTCTTTGGAGATGTCAATCTTGGCGAAGCGAGCCATAATGCTAGACACAGCTTCGTCTGGATTTAATCCCTCAGCGTCCTCGGTTGCTTGCGCTGCTACTTCCTCGACGAGGCGTTTGTGCGCGTAGTACAGCACATCTTGGCTGTACTGCTTAACGGCGTCCGGGTCCACGCCGTTAAGCAGGTTGCGGATTTCAAATTCTGTGAAGTTGGTTTGCTGTGCGGCCAATGTCGGCGTAGTGGCCGTGCCTGAGTTGGCATTCGAGGCTACGACATCAAACAACTCACGCCACTGCTCGTTGACGAGGCTCTCGCTTGATAAACGAGGAGGAAGGTTGGCATAGCGGGCTAGTGCGTCTGTGGCTGTTTCGTGACTCTGACGTAGCAGGGATAAAACAAACGACCGTTCGGCGGTTGCCAAATCAAGCATTATATGTCTCCTTTTTACTCACTATGACAGTAATCTCACCCGTCGTTCCATTAGCATTTCATAGACATTCTTCCACTGGTACCAATGCTTCTTGATACTGTACTTCTTAGCTTCCCGGTACCCGGCGATTTGTAGCTTTCGATGGAGCAACGGGTCATCAAGTAAAAGACTGATGTTGTCGATATAGGACGCAGCTGTGTGCTTTGCCAACAGCCCGTTGTTGCCGTCATCGATAACGTCTTCATAGACTGGATGATCAGTGGCGACAACAGCTGCTCCACCGTCTCCGGCCTTGACCATTCGGCGTCCTTTTCTGTGAATCAGTTGGCGTTTGGCCGACCAGTACTCAATGGCCTTGATCGGCGATTTGCTCTCGTTGAACCTATCATTCAGTGACAAAGCGCAGATACCGATGTCAGCCCCGACGAGGAGAGAGGGGTATTTGGGGTATGGCACTGGGTCCAGGAATTCAATTGCGCGGCGCAAATCTAGGTCCTCCAGATAGGATGGCGTGAAGCCAGCTACTACCCACTGGACATCATACTTTGCGTCAATCGCCGGGATGACCTGATGGAAGGGCACCCAGTCAGCATAGTGAGTCTCTGAACCGGCCAGCATAATCCGAACCGGCCCAGGTTCTCGCTCGGTTCTGTCGCACATCTCGTCCCAGAACTCTCTTTCGATGGAGTTTGGAAGTACCTGTACACTGGCGTCAGGTGCACATTCGAGCACCCTGTTTGCTAGCCCCTCGGTGCTGACTGTCACCATATCCACGTTTCTGATGAAGGGTTGCCAGGAGGCGTCCGGGTGCTTACCGACCACCTTATATTCCCCCGAATAGTCGTCATCGCATTCGTATACTGTTAGTTTTCCTGCGTCCCTGAGCCCCTTAAGCATACGCCTGATCTTCTCGTCTTCGATTGTCAACATCCTCTGAAAGACGAAGATGTCCACATCAGCTAGTTCGTAATGTCGCTGCTCTAGGGCGTCATAGAATGCATTCTTCGGTATCCATCCGAACTGATGGTCGGTCTTCAGGTCAACCGACATAAAAGGGGAGGTTATTCTGTAAATCTCAACCGCCCCTGGTGCGCTTTTGTCTTTGACTATTGCTAAAACTTTCATTAGAATCTTGTCCCTCCTGACTGTTTCTTCTTTTTGCTCTTCGGCTGTTCTGGCCGAGGCTTGTGTGATGGTCGCCCTTCGACTACGGATGACAGGTAGTTAATGGCGTGTTTGACCCGTCCGTACCCGTAGTTGTCGTGAGCAATGGCCCGGAAGCACTTCTCGATTATCTCCGGTGACGCTTGGTTTAGCGCTCGTTGCCAACGGTCCCGGTCTGTCTTGGTCCGGAAGCCCTGTACCCACTTGCCAGCAAACCTTAATAGGCGACGACCAGTCTCTGTCTCGGCTGCATACTGCTGAAGCATACGTAGCTTGTCCTTCGGGGAACCGTATGCGCTCTTCCACGCCTCGGAATTCTCCCAGACAACGTGGGCACCACAGTAGCACTCGTCCCACGATTGCCTTATCTTGCTTCCACAAATCGGACAGGGCACTGTGTACTCGTCACGTTTATAGTGTTCGTAGTGCTGTCCGAGCTCCACCGCGACATCGTGTTTGAAGTCTACGATGACAATGGTGATGTCATCTGCTGATTTCTTAGTCCGCATATAACTGTACCTCCAAGACTTCCGGGCTCACACGGGCCGTGCCAACCGGTAAGTCATTATTAAGTTCACCGCCAAGCTTGCGCAGGATTGTGGTTAGGTTTTCCGGTGTCCCCTGCACAATCAGCGCCTGTACGGTGCCATTCTGATCTACGTTCACTCGCACATAGTCCCCAAGAGTCTCGTTAGGCTCGGCCAGCTGGGTGCGTACTGCTTGGCGATTCTTTGCCCTCGTGACCATTTCAACTAGTTCGGCGGCACGCTCAAGATCGCCCTCTTGTTCGGCACTGCGTAGGTCGGGTAGTGCAGCCTGTAAATGGCTGATCTTGTTCGCTGATAACAGGTGCTTCGCGTCAATACCGTTGTCCTCAAGCCAAGATACCCGCTGGATGGCACTATTAAGGCGTGAGACCCACGCTGCGCTCATATCAAACATTTGGAGCCAGTCCCGGAAGGTGTCCGGATGTACCCCGTCCACCTCGGCAAGCTCCCAAAGACCAGTACGATAGGCAACAAGCGCTACACCATTCATAGCCCCTGTATATGCTTGCCGTCCGACGATTGTGATCCGCATAGCGTCATTAAGGATAGCCGCCTGCTGTTCTAAAGTTAAGTCGTCTGTTTCTGACAGGCCCTGGGCTGCTAGTGCCTCTTTTAGCACTCCCTTAAGTACGTTGGTGTCTCCGCTGATTCCCGCATTGATAAGTTGCATTGCTACTTCCATTTATATCCCTCCGTATTTGACCTCGTATAACGAACTACTTTTCGATATAATCCACTTACCATCTTCTCGTTTCACTGTCCAGGGGCGTAGGAGGTGTGTACAGTCGTACTTATTCTCCTGCAACGCCTTGCGGTACCCCGGTCCCGCCTCATACGGGAGGCTTTTCTGAATGGGGGACACTTTCGTTTCGACTTTCAACCACTCTCGCCAAGGGACAATCCATAAGCCGTCCAGGTAGTCCCGTTTGCCGTGTGGTGCGATGTAGCCGAGGGCCAGGTATGCCAATCCACCTGCGTCTGTCCAGGCCGAGAGCCACCGACGCTGCTTCTCCTCGATCTCACCAAACGAGAAGCTTTTTTGTCCTGATCGAATGACCTTGACCTCACAGACAGCGGTCCGTCCAGCAGACAGTGGCTGCAAGCAAAAGAGATCGGGCCGTCCGGCTTTAGGCCGTAGCTTAGTGCCACATCTATAGCAGATGTTGGTGTCTGTCTGAGTTATCACCCAACATCCCAGTGCCTCGAAGATATGCTTGACTTTCAGTCTGACGTCAACTTCTTTCATTACAGTATCTCCTTACGAACTCGTCGTCCGCTGCTGTATGCCACGGTGATTCTCGATAAGTATCCTCAATTACTAGTTCCCTCAAAGTGTTCGTCGAATATGCGTCCGCCAATCCATCAATCAATCGGCGAGCAAGGTCATCAACAACAGCTAACGCCTTAGTCTTCTGTGGATCAGAGTCTGGTCCGGCTAGTAAATGACGCTTGACTTGGCCGGCTAGGGCTAGCATTTCGTCATATTTCTCAGGTGGAGCAGCCGTTAACGTGATTGTCCATACTCGCGATCTATCTGGCGAGTCTGTACGATTGAGGACTAGTAACTCCTGTTGCCTCAGTGCCTGTGTAAGCTCGGCTTGTTGTGCGGGGGCTATACCGGCAATGGAGCAGACATCATTTCCTGATAGCCAGGGACGAGGGGAGTGACCGGTCTCATAATCTAATAGTGCGCCCATTCGCCATTTTGCGAAACGCGAGCAGGCATTGCGTATTGCGTCACTCATCGTGCACTCTCCTATATGGTACGTGGGTCTCTTGATATAGCATAATGACACCACCAAGCTCCTCTATCAAATGACCGATCAAGTGACCATTAGAGGCCCACTTTGTCCATAGCCAGTCCGTCGTGCCTTCTGGCCTGGCTCGATATGTGGTGGTACCATCAGCTGCTTCTACTGGCTGAATTTCTATTCGGGTATAATTCTTTGGCATTCTATTTCCTCCCAATTGGGCCAGAAGCGCTCGACAAGGGCCGGCCATAGGTCGGCGTCAAAGCTCAACAGTATAGGATACTGGCTATCTGGCAATCGTAGATGAAGATGAAAGAACTCAGTGATCTGTTTGGAGAAATCGTAGTCAGCTTCGGGATCGTCTGGTGGGACAATGCCCGTTAATTTGTGATCTCTGAGTATGTCTTCAAGGCGGTGAATCGCTTGCTTTAGTCTAACGGCGCGAGGACGGGGACGCCATTCGATGAGTGGTACGTCAGTCTTGGCGTGGTAGCCGACGATATATGGGATACCACGCCAAGTATCGGGGTCATCGATCACAAGGTCGTCTTCCCACCCTGGATCAATGATTCCGCCCTCTGGTACTATTTTGGGAGTCCGTCCGGTCTGAGCTCAGGCTCCTCTTCTTGATTGTCGAGCTTGAACACTACACCACCACTCTTATCATTGTCAATGCTCATAACGACAGAGGAGGATGGCGTATATTCTTCCGTAGAAACGCGAGGATTGGGTTTGTCTTCTTCGGGCGTGTTGTCTTCCACGCTTGCGGGAATCGAAGCATTGGAGTGCTCTGGCTCTGGGTCTTCGCGTTGGAAGCTGCGCTCCAGGAGGAGCACTATAGTGTCGCTGGCAAGATCAGCCACCTTCTCAAGCCGCTTCTTGAAGTAGTGCTCGTGCCCGTCTCCGAACATACCCTGCTTCCAGGCGGTTTCAACAGCCTTCAAGTATCCGATGGCGTGATTCAGCTTCCTGGCTACTTCGCCCTGCGCCTCGTTGAACTGCGGCTCCTTCTTGCCCGTAGGCTGATCCTTCTTACCGCCGATGTTGCGAGCTATATCGCCGACAACGTGTGCCCGCTCATCCCCGGCGACTGGCACCTCACCATTGATGATCCGCTCTTGCGCCAGTCTGCTCTTACTAACCTTCTCCTGATCACCCTCGGCTTCGGCCTCAGCTTGGATGGTCTTCTCGCGAGCGACCGCCTTGGCCCTTGTTTCGATCTGTTGTGTACCCTCGTCTCTCTCTTCCGCCTGCTCAACGAGAGTAGCAGCGTCCTTGGCTTCTAGTCCGGCTAGTGTGGCCTTGACGACAGACTTGATCCG
>CAYQZG010000031.1:0-31360 GCA_964421785.1 uncultured Anaerolineales bacterium | reverse complement strand
GAACACCCCTACGACTTCCTGACCGTGCATCCCTACTACGTCTCCGGAGACCGCGACGGGGATGGCCTGAGGGAGGCCCACCTGCGCACCATGGCCGGGCCGCTGATCAAGCGGATGGAGCTCGAGGACCTGCAGGCCAGCGTGCAGCTCTATGCCGGGGATCGGGCCGATCAGGTGGAGATCGCCATCACGCCGATGGTTGGGCACAATCTGTTCGTGCCGCCCGAGCAGACCCCGCCGCTTTCGCTGCCGTCGGGACGACGGCGCTCCTGTCGCTGGATCAGGGGCTCTTTGTGGCCGATATGGTGCGAACGTTGATCGAGCTCGGGATCCCTGATGGTCGCCATCTTGGCAATCTGCACAGCTTGATCACGCTGGGCGAGGGTGAAGGGTGGAACAATACCGCGGTGATGAGTCCGTATCCAGAGCTTGTCCCCCGTCCTGCCGCCTACGTACTGCAGCTGTTCACCCCTTGGACACGCTCAGGCCAAGGCCGGCAGATTGCCTCGATGCACGTGGAGGCCCAGACCGACGATGTGCCGCTGTTGACCGGCTCCGTGCCGGCGCTGGAGGTACTCGCCAGCGCCGACGAATCGGGCCATCATTTGACGCTCCTGGCGATCAACAAGGAGATGACGGCGGGAGTGCCCGCCGCGACCATCACCGCCACCGTCGTTATCAGCGGTTTCACGCCATGGCCCACGGCCACAGTCCGCACCTTGAACGGTCCGGATATTGCTGCCTTCAATGACGTGGGGCATCCGACCGATGTGGCTATCACTGAAACCACTATCTCTGGCGCGGGTCAGAGCTTCATCTATGCCTTTCCGGCCCACTCCGTGACCTTGATTGAGATGGAGCGGTGTCGGTGGGTCTATCTACCATGCGTGCTTCGTCAGTAGCCTTACGCTTGGAGCGAAGGAGGTATTCAATGGCTCACCTGGTACGTCTTGTGACAGCCGCAGCTCTAGCCGCGATCCTATTTGTCATAGTGCTTGCCCTCCCTCGCCCGCATGCGGTCACCACGTCCGCGTCGGGTACCTTCTCCGTCGGCACTGACGATGGGCTGGCCCTTACGCTCTCCGCCGGCGGACGAGCGCTGAGCCTGACCATAGATGGCGATCCACTGCCGGTTGTGCCGGGCCCGGTCCTCTGGGTGCGGGATATGAGCGGCGCCGGTCAGGTCGGCGAACCGAATCTTCTGACGAACCCCGGCTTCGAGGATGGCGAGAACGGCTGGCGGATCGAAAGCCAGATCGGCACGGACGTCACGCTCACTGACAGCGTCAGCTGCAGCGGCGACTGGTCCCTGCAGATGCGCGGGATCCAGACCCACACCTTGGGTCGTGCCTCAATGATCGCCGATCCGGTGGTCGTCACCCCGGGGCAGCGCTATCGCCTATCGGGGGCCTTCTGGAGCGACCGAGGCTACGTGCAGACGCCGAGCGGCACACCACCTCGGCGGCAGAGCGAGATCTGGCGGGGCGTCTCCTGGGCCAACGGCATCTACGTCCGCTGGCTGGACGCGGCGGAGCAGCCGATGGGCGACCCGACCCTGGTCGCGCCGCTGCATTGGGAGGCCGACGGTTGGCGCAAGGTCGGCGGCGAGCTGCGGGTGCCGCCGGACGTGGTGTACATGGAGCTGATTATCGGTGGTCGGCTCCAAGATGAGCTTATGTGGGTGGATGACCTGGCTGTCGTCCCGAGCCCGGAGGTTGAGCGGCCGATCACCGGCACCGTTGAGCAGCACGGTGACCGGCTGATTCAAACCGCGACGATCACCGCCGGACTGACCCTGACTGCCACCTACACCGCCGAAACTGACCACATCGGCGTGCACGTCGCGCTCCAGGACGCGACCGGTCAAGATCGAGCTATGGAAGTCGTTTGGGGATTGCCCCTGGATCTCGTAGGAACAGAGGAGCAAACCTCTTGTTCCCCCGCGCCTCTTCACCCTTGCTCCTCTGCTCCTTGGCGCTGGTGGGACGACGTGCGCCACAGCCGCCCTATCTCCATTGGCACGGCCGTGGCCGATTCGCCGCCGGAGTATCCCCTCCCGCCGAGTCTCTCATGGACCTACGAAAACGTGGTCAGCGGCGTCTGGGACGGCTGGTTACCTATCTCGCTCTACCCTTATGCTCTTGTCGAGAATGGCACCCGCGGCCTGGCCCTGGCTGCCTCGCTGGACTCGCCGCGGTTAGTCAAGCTGGCCTACGATCAAGAAAAGGCGCGATACGAGGCGCGGGGCTATCTAGGCATCTCTCCACTGGCTACCAAGCTGGCCGGTCGCGCCGATCTGAGCCTGGAGCTTTATCGCGTTGACCCGGCCTGGGGCTTTCGGACGGCCATCGATCGCTTCGCCGCCCGGCACTCTGACTGGTTCGAGTCACCGCGGGCGATGTACGAGTACGCCGGGTACGAGCGGGCTTACTACTTCTCTGAGGAAGGCGCTCAGCAAGTGCTGGAGTACGATCAGCAGAACGTCTTCGCCGCCCAGTACATCGTGGCTGAGGCATCGCTTAAGGTCGGTCCCATTACGGACCCCCTGCCTACGTACGGGGAGACCGTCGAGTTAGTGGAGGTGCTGGGGAACTCGCCCGAGGCGGGCAAGCGTGCCAGGTCCGAGGCGATCACCCGAAGCGTGGCCTACAATCCCATCGGTGACTGGCAGATCAAACACGTGGGCGAATTCTCCTGGGCGCCGGGCGTGTGGGAGGTCGGTTGGCAGACCAGCACTGACCCGGACATCGAGGGCGGGTGGGGGCCGTTCCTGTGGGATTGGGCCGTGAGCCCCGCGGTCTCCGCCACCGAGGCCATCAGCGCAGTGCTGGACGGGGTCATGATGGACAACTTCATGACCGCTACGGGCGTGGACGTCCGTCCCGAGCACCTGGCGCTGGCCGACACCCCTCTGGCCTACCACGTGGTGACGTACCAGCCGGGGATCCACAACGCAGCCAGCACGGACGAGTTTTTCCATTGGCTGCGCGGACGTATGAGCGATCGATGCCGCGACGACATGGCCATCACGGTCAACTTCTGGGGCATCGGCACGACGAACGGCTTGGCACGCCACATCGATGCCTTCGGCGGCGAGGGGAAGAGCAAGACGGGCGCGCATAACAACTGGAGCCCGAGCATCCTGGACTACCGTCGGGCCATTGCCTATCATAAGCCCCAGGCCTGGGCCAACGGTGAGTCCGACCTGACCCTGGACGACGTGGAAGCATTCGCGAATTTGGCGCTCTTCTACGGCATTCTACCCAGCCGAAAGGATGACGCCACCGGCTGGGAGGAGGGAGCCGACCAAGTGATCACGGAGACGCGAGAGGCGCTCTTCCGATTCTGGCACGCCGGCTGGGAGCCGGTCACTCATGCCCGGACGGGAGACGAAGCTGTCTGGGTGGAACGCTTCGGTCCCTCGCTCCTCAATTCCCGCCCTACGCCGTTTTTCACCATCCACAACACTGTTACCGGGACAGTTTCCTTTACCCTGACCGTTGACGCCGAGGCAGTCGGCATCGAGCCTTCCGCCAGCCTTACCGTCACTGAGCTCGTCTCCGGCGACGAGATGTCCTTTGTGGTCCAGGATGGTCAGATCCTCATCCCCACCAGCATTGAGGGACTAGACACATATGTCTTCGAGTTGCAGGAAGCAGCACACTGGATAGATCTGCCGCTTGTGATGAAAGAGCATTGAAGAGGAGTCTTCCTATGAACAAGCATACAAACGTTCCGCGATCCTTGGCGCCAACAAGAGGTGACTTCCGCATGCGCGCCGATGATTGACCGACGAGGCTGCCGTCGGGATGACGAGAGGCCTCCTCAACCCAAGGAGTTAGATGATGAAAAGATGGTTCGTTATCGTATGGATGGGACTTCTGCTGCTGCCCTTGTTGGGCTGCCAGCCTACGTCCGTCAGCGCACAGACGCCGCCGGAAAAGGTTGACCTGCACCGTCAGGTTCAGCTGCTCAACCTGGTCAACGGCCTGGAGTTGACGCCTGAGCAGATGCGCTTCATCCTTGAGAAAGCCCGGGAAGCGCATGAGACCCGAGAGACTATGAAGGACGAGGCCGACGTGGCGGAGGCTGAGGCTGTCCTGACGGAGATCCGGGACACGCTGATGGCGGGACAGAAGGTCTCCGACGAGCTAAGGGGCGCGTTTTTCGCCGCCAGGGCGGAGAACGAGCGAATCGTTGAGGCTTACAAGAAGGAGGTGGTCCGCCTGGCCGAGGAAACCGAGGAGATCCTGCAGGGCCACCAGCTGTATGCTCTGGAGCGCTACGTGCCCTGCATCATTCCGCCCGAGGGTGAGCCGCGTATCGGCCAGGCGCGGGACGGGAAAGGTGTGGCCGTGCTCGAGCGGCTTCGCCGCGTGCCGGCCGATCCGTTCGAGCGTCACAAGGATAAGGCTGCCCGTTTGGTGCTGCGGAAGCTGGAGCGGCGCTTCCACCGTCGCATACTGATCCTCGACAAAAAGGAGGAGCTCCATCGCATTCTCGATGTCTTAGAGAGAGCGCGATCCCTGCCCCATGCAGAGTTCGAGCTGGAGAAGGAGGATCTGATTCATGAGCTGTTAGCACCCTACGAGGCCAGCCGACCGCCGGTGGACATGACGTCGGTGATCGGTCGGTACCTGTTGGATCCGGCCATCATCCCGTTGCTGGAGCAGAAGCTGGCGTTGATGGAGGAGTGAGCCCCGGAAGGTGAGCGCCCAGCCGGTGCAGACGTGGGCGCCGGGCGCTTACCTACCTCAGCAGCGAGCAAACAAGGTTCATGGCAGCCCAGGCGGCGTCTTCCTCCTCGTTCAGCGGCGGTATCGGCTCAATAGCACAATTCACCGCCACGCCATAACCGACCCGGTCGTCTCTACCAGCGCGCTGCCGGGGCCAGACTACGTCGGCCACAGGGAGAGCTGTCGCGGCGGGCGGCGGCCGTCGAGGAGTATGAAAGGGGCGGTCCGCTTCGCGGCGATGCCCAGCTTGCTCAGGTCGCTCAGGTCGCGCAGCTTGCCCTGGCGGCGGGCGCCGAGCACCTTGTCCGCGCTCTTGGGCCCGATGCCGGGCACGCGCAGGAGCTCCCGGCGGCCGGCGGTGTTGATCTCGACCGGCGCTCGCGTCAGGTGAAAGCGAGCCCACGCCAGCTTGGGGTCGCTCTCCAGCGGCAGGTTGCCGCCTGGCTCGAAGGGGAGCTCCTCGGCGGTGAAGCCATAATCGCGGAGGAGGAAGGAGGCCTGGTAGAGCCGATGCTCGCGCCGCGGCGACGTCGGCGGGTGGTCCTCCAGGGGCGTATCGGGCACGGGTGAGAAGCTGCTGAAGTAGGCGCGTGCCAGCCCGACCTCCCGGTGCAGAAACTCGGTGGTGGTCAGAAGCTCGACGTCGCTCTCGTCGCTGGCGCCGACGACGAACTGCGTGGTCGAGCTGGGCCAGCGCCCGGGCCTTCTGCGCCGGATCTCCTCAATCCAGCGCAGCCGCTGTAGCAGTTCCTCGTCGAACGTCTTGTGAGGCGCCACACTGCTGAGGCGCCGGGTGTTGGGCGCCTCAAGGTTGACCGAGACGCGATCGGCCAGACGCATCGCCATCTCGATCTGATCGCGCTCAGCGCCGGGCATGATCTTGAGGTGGACGTAGCCCTGGAACCCGTACCGCTGGCGCAGGATTTCGGCAGCTGCGATGAGTCGATCCTCCGTGTTGGGCCCGCCGCCGGCGACGCCGGAGCTGAGGAAGACCCCCTGGGCGATCCCGCTCTGATGCAGCTGCATGAAGAGCCGGGCCAGCTCATCGGGGGAAAAGGTGGCGCGGCGGAAGTCACGGCCCTGCCGGAAGGCGCAGTAACGGCAGTCGCGCTCACAGGCGGAGGTGAGGAGCGTCTTGAGCAGGGCGATGCGCTTGCCGCCGGGCATCACAGCGTTGTGAATCGCGCCGGAGAGGTCGCTGGCGCGTTGGCCCGCCAGTGGTCGGTGCGATCCCACGACTTCCTCGGCCGGTTCGAAGCGAGTGGCCGGCCCCAACAGCTTGAGTTTCTCCACTGCATTCATCGCGTCCTCCACCCGCTATTATACGAACAAACGTTCTATATGTCAAGTAGTCGTTCAGCTCCACAGGAGCAAGGGTTCTAGCGACAGAAGACCCCAGGGGTCCAAAACACGTGCTCCTGGCAGCTATCAGAGCGATAGCATGTGGGCTCACGGCCCTCGTCCTTGAGAGCGTCGCGGCTGAGAGAGCAGTGGGGGATGGGGGTGCTACTGTCGCACCAGCACGTAGCGCCCGCGCGTGGTCTGCGAGGTGGCTGTGTAGAGGTACGTCGCCGGGCCGACGATCACGAGGTCGCCGTGGCCGATGCCCCAGTTGTTCTCCACGTCCATAATCACCGGGTTGCCCGGGTACGTCTCCCAGGGCCCGTCGATGGCGGGGCCGACGCTGCGGGCAAACCCCAGCGCGAACTGGTCGTCCACGACGGTGGGGTGGCTGGGGCCGCGCACGCCCTCGTAGGCCATGTAGGTGCGATCGCCCACCCGTACCACGTCGGCCGAGGAGATGGTACGAAACTCGAAGTAGGGATTGGCCTCGGCCCCTCGGGCCTCCAACGGTCCATAGCCGTTCTCCGCCTCGAAGAGGGGATTCGATGCGCACGTCCGCAGGCCCACGGCTCCGCTGTACTTGTCGCCCACGTAGCAG
Organism: uncultured Anaerolineales bacterium; assembly: GCA_964421785.1. Taxonomy (GTDB): domain Bacteria; phylum Chloroflexota; class Anaerolineae; order B4-G1; family B4-G1; genus SKLM01. The sequence goes on along the minus strand of CAYQZG010000031.1, from coordinate 24,682 downwards.
CCCATATGCCCCGGGTTCCGCCCCAGCCCGACGAAGACGTAGAGCAGATTGCCCTCCACGTAGACGCCCGGCGGGGCACCCACCAGACAGTTTCCATACTCGGTCTCGGCGTAGATGTTGGGATGGTCGCCGATGGAGGCCGCCTTGGGACATGGCTCGGCGTGCCACTGTCCGGTGCCGGGCACGTGAGCCTCGGCGGACCAGTGGACGCCATCGGGGGAGGTGCGAAGGTAGGTGCCTGCCCCCCACTCGTAGGCGATGTAGGCCCGGTCGGCGTCGAAGAAGACACGCGGGTACTGCTGTTGTCCCGTGTGGTCGCGCCCTGGGTCGCAGGGACAGCTGCTGCAGGGGAAGAGACAGACCGGGTTCTCAAGCGAGAAATGAAGACCACCGTCGTGGCTCTTCCACAGCGTGACGCAGCCGGGGAAGGGCGCTGGATCGCCGCACGAGTCGACCACGCCTGCCGATTGGTGACTGGCGTGCAGATAAGACCAGAACTCTCCTCCGCCTCGATGAACCGTGTCCGACTCGCCAACAGGGAGTCCCACGTCTATGGCCTCGACCGTCCATTCGGCGCTGCCTGCCCAGAAATCGTCGAGAGTGGCGAAGTGGCGCCCGGGGGGTGGGGTGGGGACGAAGGCTGGAGCGGCTACCGTCGGTGTGAGGGTTGGAGTCGGAGGCGGAGTCGTCGCGGTAGGCGACCGCAAGGTTGGTGTTGCCATCGGTTCGGGTGTGGAGGACGGCGCGGGCTTTGTGGCCGTCGGCGTGGAAGAGGGGCGAGGTGGGAGGGTGGCCGTGGGGACCGTTGTCTCGGTTGGCGTTGAGCTTGGGGGCAGAATGGAGCGTGAGGTGGGTGAGGCATTGACAGGGGCTGTAGGCACCGGGGTTGGATCCGGTGTGCAGCTTGTCAAGGTGACTGAGATGAGTGAGAGCAGTGTGATAATTGCAAACGTGAGGATGGTTTGGCCCGACAGCTTGTGCCTCCAGCAGCAAAAAAGGGAGCCAGGGAGGCTCCCTCTATCCTTTCGCAAACGCCCGATCTCTAGGCCACGGCGTCTTTGGCCACCTGGACGACGGCTGCAAAAGCGTCTTGATCTCGCACAGCGAGATCGGCCAGGATCTTGCGGTCCAACGCCACGTTGGCTTCCTTCAGTCCGTGGATGAAGCGACTGTAGGGCATCCCGTGCTGCCTTGCTGCAGCGTTGATGCGCGTGATCCACAGTCGTCGGAGATCGCGCCGGCGCTGTCGTCGATCTCGGTAGGCGTACCACTGGGATTTCATCCAGGCTTCATTGGCCCGGCGATAAAGATGATGTCGCGTTCCCCAATACCCCTTGGTATCTCGAAGAATCTTCTTGTGACGACGACGTCTATTTCCTCCACCCTTTACTCGCACTGCTACATCGCTCCTTTGAAAACTAGCTGTCCACCCCAAAAAACTAATCCGCCTCCCATGGCGGATCTTCTTGTGATCCTTCTCTAGCGTCTGATCTCTCCTGGCGTGTCAGGCTTTCGGGGGCGAGTGCAACTCGCTCTCCCACGGCTTACTCCTCAGACGGGGTCAAGACCATCAACATCGAATATCGGTCCATGCTCGGTCTTTGTTCGACCTCGCTGATATCGGACAGTTCCTCGGCGATTCCTCGCAGCTTCTCACGCCCGATTTCAGGGTAGGTGATCTCCCGACCTCTGAAGCGCATGCGTACCTTCACCTTCTTGCCTTCTTCGAGCCAGCCTCGGGCTCGGCGCACCTTGAAGTCGCGATGGTGATCGGCCGTCTTGGGGCGCAACTGGATCTCCTTGACCTCGATATGCTTCTGTGACTTGCGCGCCTGCTGTGCTTTCTTTTCCTGTTCGTACTTGAATTTCCCGTAGTCCATAACCTTGACGACGGGAGGATTGGCGTTAGGCGCGACTTCTACGAGGTCCAAGCCGGTGGAGATGGCAGCCTGTTTAGCTTCTTCCAGCGACACGACGCCCCGATTCTCGCCCTCGGCGTCGATGAGTCGAACTGGAGAAACACGAACCTGCCGGTTTACACGATATGACTTCGGGCTAATAAGGTCTTACCTCCTAAAGATGTATTAGAACTTCCTTACAACATCCATCGCATAGTATGATAGCACAGTTGAAGGATGATGTCAAATTGCTCAGACTATCTTGCGGGGCTTGAGGCTCATAAGCATAAGGTGGCTGGCGAGGACTTCGAAACGTCTCATCGAAGCCCTCGCCAGTGGTCAGGTGACTATAGATGTCGACGCGTCTCGATGGCCTCTTGCGCCAGCTCAATGAACGCATCCACGGACATGGCCCCGAGCACTTCCTCGTTGCGCAATCGGAGGTTCACCTGTTCTGCCTCGATCTCCCGGTCGCCCATAATGAGCATATAGGGTACCTTCTGCATCTGTGCCTTCCGAATCTTGGCCCCCATGCGATCGCTGGAGTCGTCGACCTCCACCCGCAGCCCCGCCGCCCGCAGCTGCCCGGCAACAGCCTCAGCGTACTCGACGTGACGGTCGACGATGGGGATCAGGACTGCCTGGACCGGGCTTAGCCAGACCGGGAAAGCGCCGGCGTAGTGCTCCACCAGGATGCCGAAGAAGCGTTCAATGCTCCCCAGCAGCGCGCGATGGACCATGTAGGGGCGGTGTTCCTGGCCATCCTCACCGATATACGTCATGTCGAACCGTTCTGGTACGTTGAAGTCGAATTGGATCGTCGTCAGTTGCCACGTCCGGCCCAGGGCGTCCTTGATGTGGATGTCGATCTTGGGCCCATAGAAGACCGCCTCGCCCTCGATCCGCTTGTACGAGAGCTCCCGCGCTTCGATGGCTTTCAGCAGCGACGCCTCCGCCTGCTCCCACATAGCGTCCTCGCCGGCGTACTTGTCCGGCGTGTCGGGATCGCGCACGCTCAATTGTACCTTGAATGTCTCAAAGCCAAAGCTGCGCAGCAAGTTGAGGCTGAAATCGAGCACGCGCAGGATCTCGTCCTCTATCTGGTCTGGCGTGCAGAAGATGTGGGCGTCATCCTGGGTGAAGCCACGCACACGCATCAGGCCGTGGAGCACGCCGCTGCGCTCGTATCGATAGACCGTCCCCAGCTCGGCCCAACGAAGCGGAAGGTCGCGGTAGGAGCGGAGGTCGGACTTGTAGATGAGGATGTGGAACGGGCAGTTCATCGGTTTCAGGTAGTAGTCCAGGCCATCGACGTCCATGGGCGAGTACATGCTCTCTTCGTAGAAATCGAGATGTCCAGACCGCTGCCACAGCTCCGCCTTGCCGATGTGGGGCGTGTAGACGATCTCGTAGCCCCCCTCGCGATGGCGAGCCCGCCAGAAATCCTCGATGATCTGCCGTATGCGACCGCCCTTGGGATGCCAGTAGGCTAGCCCTGCCCCACCCTCCTCGTGGAAGCTAAGCAGATCGAGCTCCTTGATCAAGCGCCGGTGGTCGCGTTTCTCGACCTCCTCTTGCCATTCCAGGAACTCTTTGAGCTCATCCTCCGTCTCCCAGACCGTACCGTAGATCCGCTGGAGCATCGGCCGGCTTTCGTCACCGCGCCAATAGGCCCCGGCGACGTTGAGCAGCTTGAGCGCGTCCGGGTTGATCTCGCCCGTGCTCCCGACGTGGGGGCCGCGGCAGAGGTCGACGAAGGGCCCGTGACGGTAGATGGAGAGCTCGACCTCGCCTTCAACCGGTTCGCCGTGCTCGTCCAGCCCACCGGAAGCGATGTCCTCGATCAACTCCTGCTTATAGGGCTGTTCCTCGAAGATCTCGCGTGCTTCTTCTTCGTCGATTTCCTTTCGCTCAAACTTGAGATTCTCACCTATGATCTCTCGCATTCGCTCCTCAATCTCCTCCAGGTCCTCTGGTGTCAGAGGGCGAGGGAGATCGAAGTCGTAGTAGAAACCGGTGTCGATGGCCGGGCCGATAGCGACCTTGCCCTCGGGGAACTTCTCCAGCACGGCCTGGGCCATGACGTGCGCCGCAGAGTGTCGGACGCGGTGTAGATGTCCATTGCCCTCATGCTTATGTTCGTCAGACATGCTCTTTCTCCTTTTATCGAGGCCAGTCTCGCCTCAAACTAGGTTCGTCTATACAACTACGGGTCTCCTGGAAGAAGGTGGTTGCGGTGCGTTGGCATTGGGTGCTTGGCACTGCAAAGGCGGCTGCGCCAAGTGCCAGGCACCGTGAGCGCCTTTTTTCAGTAGAGCCAACTATGATGTTGCAGGTGATCGAATAGGCATGGGGAGGACGCTCCCCTCGCCGTGTCAGTCTCACTCTCAGTCATCTCGATCACCTCCTTTATACAAAACGCAAAAACCCGCGCCCTTGGGGCGCGGGGATCTCCCACGTGGTTCCACCCAAGTTTGCGGCACGCCGGCGCGCTCAATACGAACGCAGCATGTCGCACACTCTTGAGGCGATAACGGGCCCGTCCGGAGTCTCATATTTCCGCGTGCCTCACGCCCTGTCGAAGCGCGGTTTCAGAGACCCACTCCCGGGGGGTTTTCCCATCCGGTCGGTCAAGGGAGCTTTCAGCCGATGGCTCCCTCTCTCTGGTACCTTCTCAAGCTGGTACTCGTCCCGGTCGACGCTTTCTGATTCTGAACTGGTTGTATTATAGATCCTCATCTCTCTCTTGTCAACTCCACATCAGGCACAATACCCATGGTCTTGTTGTTTTCGAGCCAAACCTTGCGGAAGTGGCCCGGTAGGTCTTTCATAAGGCCAACTGGTAGTGCTTGGTCACTGAGAAGTGTCGTCTTGGCCTCGCGAGGTTGCCGAGACTGGTTGATGCAGCCGATTTGCTTGAGGCCCTGCCGCATGATACAATCACCGCGGTTCGTTGAGCATCAGACGTGCTCGACGTTTCGCGTTGTTGAGCTTTGTTTTCACAGGAGCAATCCATGACAATCGACCAAGTCTATCCCCTCGCTGAGGCCGTGCACGCTGCCTATCGGGCTGGTGAGGATGACGAGACGATGGAGCCGCTGGTGCGCGTCGACGACGAGGGAGAGCCGATCGGACGTATTCAGGACGGCGATTACATTGTTTTCTACGACATACGCGGCGAGCGGGAGATTGAGTTGACGCAGGCGTTTGTCGCTGATGAGGGTGATTTTCCGCACTTCGGGCGCGCACCCATCACCACGCACTGGGTGACGATGATCGAATATCATCCCGAGCTCGACACCCGTGTCGCACTTCCCCCCACAGGCGTCATTGAGAAGACGTTGAGCGAGACGGTTAGCGGGGCGGGAAAACGCCAGGTCAAGATTGTCGAGTCGGAGAAGCAAGTTCACGTGACGACGTTCTTGAACGGGGGGCGCCTCGACCCATTCCCCGGCGAGACGTGGGAGATCATCGAGTCGTTGGAGACCGAGGGGTACCTGCCGCCGCCGGAGATGCGCGCTGCCGACGTCGCCGACGCCACAATTGAGGCGCTTCGGGATGATGGTGTCGATCTGCTGATCGTTAATTGGGCCAATGTCGACGTGATTGGACATAGCGAGGAGCGGGAGGCGATCAAGAACGCGGTTTCCACCGTGGATGGGCAACTGGGGCGCGTGCTGGAGGTGGCCAAGGAGATGGGCGTTACGGCGCTCGTCACCGCCGATCACGGCACAGTGGAGAAGTGGTACTACCCGGACGGCTCCATCGATACCGGGCACACCGACAGCCCGGTGCCCTTCGTGTTGGTCGCCCCCCATCTCGACGGCGGGCGCAGGGAGGGCGACGCGCCTGTGCACCTCCGTGATGGTGGCACACTTGTCGACGTAGCCCCGACGGTGTTGGATCTGATGGCTATCGAGAAGCCGGACGAGATGACGGGGAGCTCATTGATCGATGGCATGGGCGGGGGAGATCCTCAGCGTGTAGCACTGTTCATTCTGGATGGGTGGGGCGCGCGCGATGAGACCTGGGGCAACCTGATCATTGAGGCCGATACCCCGGTGATGGATACGCTTCAGGCGACGTATCCTGCCACCCGGCTGGAGGCCGCTGGTGAGGCGGTCGGCTTGCCAGACGAGGTCCCCAATCGGGAGGGCAAGACCGTGGGCAACTCCGAGGTGGGCCATACCCACATCGGTGCGGGACGCGTTATCACCTCCGACCGTCTGCGCATTGAGCGAGCCATTGAGAGCGGTAGCTTTTTCCAGAACGATGCCTTGCTCTGGGCTATGGAGGGGGCGAAGCGGGACGGTAAACGCCTCCATTTGCTGGGCATCATCTCCTTCTATAGCTCTCACGGCTCCGTGGAGCATCTGAAGGCTCTGCTGCGCATGGCGAAGGAGGTCAGCGTGCCAGATGTCTACATCCACGGCATGCTGGGGCGCCGCGGTGAGAAGCCGGAGAGCGGCGCTATTTACGTGGGCGACATTGAGGCCGAGTGCGAGCGGCTCGGCGTCGGGCAGTTTGTCTCCCTGATCGGTCGCTTCTGGTCGCTCGATCGGGAGTACAACTGGGATCGCATTGAGAAGAGCTACCGTTGGCTGGTGCACGGCGAAGGTCGGTCTGTTGCGAATGACGGTAAGTTGACTGAAGATGTCTTGAGCAGCTAGACTGAGGGATCTCGAAAAAATGAAGGCCGGTTGGCAACGCTGCCAACCGACCGGTGGTGGGCGGTGCAAGACTTGAACTTGCGACCTCCACGATGTCAACGTGGCGCTCTGGCCAACTGAGCTAACCGCCCACAGCGCCTGCAATTATACCATCTTGGTCTCTGTTTTGCAAGTCATGACTGCATACGGGCGCGAACACAACTGCTGGAACGTCGTAGGCCACGACTGGGCTGTGAAGTCGTTGCAGCAGGCCGTGGTTACCGATGACGTTTCCCACGCTTATCTCTTCACTGGACCGCCCGGTGTGGGCAGGACGACGCTGGCACGCAACTTGGCCGCCGCGCTCCTCTGTGAGCACGAGGACGTAACTGTCAGGCCGTGCCGAGCTTGCCGGGCTTGCCGTTTGGTAGCCAGCGGCAATCATCCTGACCTGCACGTGGTCGCGTCTGAGCACGTGGGAGCCAACCTCAAGATAGACCAGGTGCGCGACCTGACACATCGGCTCACCATGACCCCGGTCGAGGCTCGACGCCAGGTGGCAATCCTGAGCCGCTTCGAGGAAGCCACACCTTCAGCTGCCAACGCATTGCTCAAGACGCTCGAAGAGCCCGCATCGTACGTAGTGCTCATCGTCCTGGCCCGGGAAGCTGACCTTCTACTCCCCACCATCGTCTCCCGCTGTCAGCATGTTCCCCTCAGGCCCCTGCCTGTCCGGGTGGTGGAGCGAGCGCTGGTCGAGCGCTGGGGCGCTACAGCTCAGGATGCTGAGCTGCTTGCACACCTGTCGAGCGGCCGTCTGGGCTGGGCGGTCCGCAACCTTGAGGACGACGAGGCCATGGCGCGCCGCACCGCCCGTCTGGATGATCTGAATCGCTTGATTCGCGCCTCCGTCATCAAGCGCTTCGACTACGCCGAGGGGTTGGCCCGTGATCCCGTCGCTATCCAAGAGACGCTCGATCTGTGGATCACGTGGTGGCGTGACGTGCTGCTGGTGGCTTCGGGAGCCGATGCACCGCTGACCAATGTGGATCGTCAGGATGAGGTCCGCGATCAAGCTCAACGTCTCGACCTGGCGACGATCACGGCCATGATCAAAGCTCTACGTAGCTCCCTACAGAAGCTGCAGCGGAACGCCAACAGGCGTCTTACCCTCGAGATATTGATGCTCGATCTTCCTCGCGCGTAGTCCCAGGCGAGGTGCAGGCAGCGTAGTCCTTAGCGGATCCCATTCCCCCTTCCCCCTTGGCGAGACGGCACTGGCTCCAAGAGGTCCCGTTCGCCTCGCCACTTGCCCAGATGACGACACGGCGCAGCCGCAGGCCATTGGTAGTTATTGCCACATGATCGTAGTGTGCTATAATCGATGATCGGTGTAAGATGAGTCTTAGTGAGGAGGCCATGGAAAGAGAAGCAACGTCGTGGCATAGTCGTCCCATTGACGACGTAGCCGACGCATTAGAGACGAACGTTGACGAGGGCTTGACACCTGAGGATGCCAAAACGCGTCTTGAGCGCTATGGGCTCAACGAACTGGCCGAGAGGCCGCGTCCCGGGTTCTGGCAGCTACTGCTAAGACAGTTCCAAGACTTTCTCATCCTCATCCTGATCGTCGCCGCTGGGGTATCTTTCCTATTGGGAGAGACGATCGAAGCCGGTGCCATCCTGGCTATTGTCGTTCTCAATGCTGTGCTGGGCGTGGTTCAGGAGAACAAAGCGGAGGAGGCGCTGGCTGCGCTCAAGAAGATGGCTGCCCCGGAGGCGCGCGTTATTCGGGATGGTCATCGGATATCCGTCCCGGCCCGCGAACTGGTGCCGGGCGATATCGTCTTCCTTGATGCAGGCAGCTACGTCCCGGCGGATCTGCGACTTATCCAGAGTGCCAACCTGAAGGTTGACGAGGCCTCCTTGACGGGCGAGTCCATGCCGGTTGAGAAGACCGCCGATACGGTGTTGTCCAAAGATGTGCCCCTGGGCGACCGGCGGAACCTTGCCTTTATGGGCACCACGGTCACCTATGGGCGTGGCGCCGGCGTCGTGGTGGAGACCGGCATGCAGACGGAGATCGGCCTGATTGCCGAGATGATCCAGTCCTACGAGGAGGAGGCGACGCCTCTCCAGCGCCGTCTCGATCAGCTGGGCCGCTGGTTGGGCTGGGGCACACTGGGCATCTGCGCCGTCGTCTTCATCGAGGCCCTCATACAGGATACCAACCTCTCGTTGATCACCCAGCAGGGGCTGGGCGGATACCTGGTGCAGACTCAGCAGCAGATCGTGGAGCTTTTCATCGTGGCCGTCAGCCTGGCGGTTGCCGCCGTGCCCGAGGGGTTACCCGCCGTCGTCACCATCGTCTTGGCCTTGGGCATGCAGGAGATGGTGCGGCGCCACGCGCTCATCCGTCGCCTGCCGGCTGTGGAGACGTTGGGTAGCGCTACGACGATTTGCTCCGACAAAACCGGCACGCTGACTCAGAATGAGATGACGGTCGTCCGCCTCTACGTGGCGAATCTCCGCCTGGACGTGAGTGGCGAGGGATATCAGCCTGAGGGCAAGTTCTCCAGTTATGGCGATCCCGCTGATCCTTACGATCACCCGGAGATGTTGGCCCTGCTCACAGGAGGGCTGCTGGCATCCGATGCTCAACTGGAACCCGTGACCTCAGAGGAGGATGGCTACACTGGTCAGGCCAAGGACGAGACCCGGTATCGGATGGTGGGAGATCCCACCGAGGGTGCCTTGGTCGTCGCAGCAGCAAAGGCGAACCTGTGGCGCGACGAGGTCGAGGATCGATTGCCTCGTGTGGCGGAGATTCCCTTCGACAGCGATCGCAAGCGCATGACGACCATCCATCGTGGGGAGTGCAGGGGATTGGAGGAGTCGGGGGGGGCGGAATACGTTGCTTACGTCAAGGGCGCCCCCGACGTGATGCTCTCTCTTTGCGATACTATCTTGGAGAACGGCGTCGACGTGCCGCTGAACCCCGGACGTCGCCAGCATATTGAGAACGTCATCCGCGACCTAGGCCAGGGAGGGCTGCGCGTCCTTGCCGTGGCCTATCGACATCTGGACGAGGTACCCGAGGAGCTAGATCCGGACGAGGTCGAGCGCAACCTGTCGCTGATAGGGCTCGTTGCGATGACGGATCCGGCGCGTCCGGAAGTCAAGCCGGCCGTTGAGAAAGCTCGGCGGGCCGGGATCCGCACCATGATGATCACCGGTGATTATCCGGACACGGCCCGTGCCATTGCGGAGGAGATCAATCTGGTACGCTCGGACAATGGACGAGTCCTCACAGGGGCAGATCTGCAGACGATGTCTGACGAGGCATTAGCCGGCGAGATCGATGAGGTGGACGTCTTCGCCCGTGTCTCGCCGCAGCATAAGGTACGTATCGTCGAGGCGCTGAAGTCTCGTGATCAGGTGGTGGCAATGACGGGCGACGGGGTCAATGATGCCCCGGCGCTCAAGCGTGCCTCCATCGGCGTGGCGATGGGTATCACCGGCACCGACGTGACCAAGGAGACGGCCGATATGGTGCTGACCGACGACAACTACGCCTCCATCGTCTCGGCCGTCGAGCAGGGCCGCATCATCTACTCCAATATCCGGAAGTTTGTCTATTTCCTCATCTCATGTAACGTGGCCGAGATCATGGTCATCTTCCTAGGCACGATCTTCGGTTCAGGGTCGCCCCTGACGGCGATTCAGTTGCTCTGGCTCAACCTGCTTACGGATGGGGCGCCAGCGCTGGCGTTGGGTGTAGAGAAGGGCGATCCCGACATCATGGATCGTCCACCGCGTCCAGTGCGCGAGCCGATCATCAATCGCCTGATGACGATAGGCATCGGTGTGCAGACCGTCGCCATCACGAGCGTGGTCTTGGCTGCGTTCTACATTGGCAGGATATGGGATCCAGCCAATCTGCTGTTGGCCGAAAGCATGGCCTTCGTCACGCTCTCGGCCTCGGAGTTGGTGCGGGCCTACACAGCGCGGTCGGAGCGTGTCTCGTTGTTCCGACTTGGCGTCTTCAGCAATAAGTATATGCAGTACGCCGTTGCGGTCTCCTTAGTTCTGCTGCTGGCCGTGGTGTACGTTCCGTTCCTGCAGCCGATCTTCAACACCGTGGCGTTGGGCGTGCGGGAGTGGGCCCTGATCCTTCCGCTCCTGCTGGTGCCTTCAGTAGCTGCTGAGGTCACCAAGGCCGTCATCCGTTCAAAGGGCGTAGGGCGAACGGCTGAGACGACCGCCTAGCCTTAGATCCTCTGAGCTTCCTCATCGTCTAACTAAGGTCGAGTCGGTCGATAAGCGCGATGACTACTTCAGGCGGGTCTCTTGGCCGGAGCGAATTGGCGGGCTGATCATCATCTCCCTCTCGCCCTCTGATGAAGACGCTCTGGCACGTATGGCCTTTGCCGCGATGATCACCGTTCCGGTGCTGATCGTGTTTCTGCTCTTCCAGAAGTGGTTCGTGCAGAGTTTGGTCACCAGTGGCATCAAGGTAGGAGCCTAGGAGAATCGATGGAAGAAGTCAGCTCTGTGAACGACGATGACACTGCACCTGGCGGATAAATGGGTCTGGGACTTCTGGCTGGCCCAGGATGGCCTTGACTATCACATCTTCTACCTGCAGGCCCCGCGCTCGTTAGGCGACCCAGACCTGCGCCACTGGAACGTCTCCATCGGACACGCCGTCTCTCAAGACCTACGGGACTGGCGGGTGCTGCCCGACGCGCTACACCCCAGCCCAGACAGCGGCGATGCTTTCGATAGTTACACCACCTGGACCGGTAGTGTCATCCGACATCAGGGTGTGTGGTATCTCTTCTACACCGGGGGCAAGAAGAGCGAGGAGGGGCTGGTGCAGCGCATCGGGCTGGCTACCTCCATGGATCTGATCCACTGGGAGAAGCACCCAGAAAACCCACTCATCGTCGCCGATCCACGCTGGTACGAGCTGCTCGACCTGGACGTGTGGCACGATCAGGCATGGCGTGATCCCTGGGTCTTTCGACATACGGGGCGAGGCGACTTCCACGCCTTCTTCACCGCTCGGGCCAACGATGGACCGCCCGACGGCCGTGGCGTGATCGCCCACGCGCGGTCGGAGGATCTGATCCGTTGGGAGATTCTTCCCCCGGTGACCGAGCCAGGCGCATTCGGTCATATGGAGGTACCGCAGCTGGCGCACATCCAGGGAAGCTACTACCTGTTGTTCTCTGTGCAAGGCTCTATCCATTCATCCTGTTGGCGCAGGAAGACAGGGCAGAAGCCGCTCACGGGTGTCCACTATATGAGGGCTGAAAAGCCTCTTGGCCCATTTCGCCGTGTCAGCGATGAGCCGTTGGTGGGCGATGAGATCGGATCGCTCTACGCTGGCAAGCTGGTGCAGGACTTGGAGGGGGAGTGGGTGATGCTTATCACACACATGCACGCCCCTGATGGCGCTTTCGTGGGCGAGCTAAGCGATCCGATGCGCGTTGCCGTGAGCGAGACCGGCTCTCTCTCTGTGCGCCGGCAGCGCTAATCCGTACTTCACCTGGGAAAGCAGAGTATCCGGTTTCCTCAACGCGTTAGGTGTGCAGTCTCAGTGCCACGACGACCTGAAGCACTGAGACTGGTTGTTTCTGTTCATAGGTTCCTTGACTTTGCCCCTTCTATAAGGTATACTAAGTAACACGCGTTACTGACCCGGGTTAGTCCGCTGGCTGAGTCAGGGTGGGGGCTATGTCCAGATCACGTACGACCCAACGCCAAGTGGCCCAAGAAGCTGGTGTCTCGCGCACCACGGTGTCGCTTGTGTTGAATGAGGTGCCCGATGCGCACATCAGCCCTCAGACGCGCCAGCGCGTGCGTGAAGCGGCCCGGCGTTTGAACTACTACCCCGACGCGGCGGCGCGCCGTCTGGCGAGCGGGAAGACGCGCACCCTGGCCCTGGTGTGGCACCGAGCGCCAGATCGAACCTATCGAGATGCTTTCCTGCCGGGGCTTCTGGAGGGCATCAGTCGCGCGGCCCGCCGCCACGGCTACCATGTCCTCTTCCATCCCGTCGAGATTGATGAGCCCGATGGCTCCTATGTCGGCCTCGTGCAAGGCCGGCATACGGATGGCCTTATCCTTTCTGGGCCCCGTTGTGACAATCCCTACGTGAGGGATCTATACCAGAAAGGCTTCCCCATCGTCTTGCACGGGCGGTTGAACGGCACCGACATCCCCTGGGTGGATGTGGACAACGTGTGCGCGGCGGGGATGGCTGTGGATCATCTTCTGGACCTCGGTCATCGGCGCATCGGGATGATCACCAACGCACCGTTGGCCTACGCTGCAAGCCGACAGCGCCTGCAGGGGTATCGAAAGGCCCTGGAGAGGGCGGGCCTGCCGTACGAGGAGGCGTTGGTGCGCGAGGGCAACTTCGATGAAGAGAGCGGTTGTGTCGCCGTTGGGGAGCTGATGTCGCTGGAAGAGCCGCCGAGCGCGGTCTTCGTCGCCAGTGATGTGGTGGCTATGGGCGCGCTGCGAGCGCTCCATGAGGCGGGCGTGCACGTGCCGAAACAGGTCGCTGTCGTCGGCTTCGATGACATCACCGCTGCCCGCTTCATCACACCAGCCTTAACAACTGTTCACGTGCCCACCTTCGGGCTGGGATGGAGCGCGGCCGAGCTTCTGATACGTATTATCAAAGGGGATCGGCCGAATGAGGCCCAGGTCGTGCTGAAGAGCAAATTGGTCGCACGGGAGTCTTGTGGCACGCTTGATTGACGACCTCTACGATGCTCTGTGTGCTGGAAAAGAACAACCCTTTGCTAACCAAAGAGGAGGTGGTCGACGAAGACAACCTACACAGGAGACCCTATCAGAGCCGTAAGAACGTATTCGCTATCTAATCAAGGAGGAAAAGATACATGTTGTCTAATCGGAAGCTTTGGCAACTGCTGAGCTTGCTCGTCGCCGTATCCTTCGTGTTGGCCGCTTGCGGTGGGGGCGCTGCCCCCGCGGAGGAAGAAGCGGAGCAGAAGACGGTCACCATCTTCGGCGCCTTCGTCGACGAGGACGCGAGTCGCTTCGAGGCCTCGATGGTGCCCTTCGAGGAGGAGACCGGCATCGACATCGAGTATGAGGGCTCGGGCGACTTCGAGACCCTGATCCTCGTGCGCCTTGAGGGCGGTGACCCGCCCGACATCGCCGCCCACCCGCAGCCCGGGCTCCTGCAGAACTTCGTCGATCAGGATTACGTCATCGACCTGAACGAATGGTTCGATGAGGGCTACCTGGAGGGGCAGTATCAGCAGTCCTGGCTCGACCTGGCCACGATGAATGACATCATGGCCGGGGTGTGGTATCGAGCCAGCGTCAAGAGCCTCGTCTGGTACCCGGTGCCCGAGTTCGAGGAGGCCGGTTACGAGATTCCCACCACGTGGGATGAGATGTTGGCGCTATCGGACCAGATGGTGGCCGACGGGGGCGTACCGTGGTGCATCGGCATTGAGAGCAGTGGCGCCACCGGCTGGGTGGCCACCGACTGGATGGAGGACATCATGCTGCGCACCCAGCCAGCGGAGAAGTACGACCAGTGGGTCACCAACGATCTGCCCTTCAACTCCCCCGAGGTGAAGAACGCGGCCGAGGTGATGGGCAACATCTGGTTCAATGAGGACTACGTGCTGGGCGGCACGGCGGCTATCCTGACCACACCCTTCGGCGATGCGCCGACACCGATGTTCGATGATCCGCCCAGCTGCTGGCTGCACCGCCAGGCGAGCTTCATCCCCGCCTTCTTCCCCGACGACGTGACGGTGGGCGAGGACGTGGACTTCTTCTACCTGCCGCCCATCGAGCCGGATGAGCATCCGAAGCCGGTCCTGGTGGCAGGCGACCTCTTCGCCGCCTACAACGACCGGCCCGAGGTGCGCCAGGTCATGGAGTACCTGACCACCGGCGCATCCACCGAGTCGTGGCTGAAGTCTGGCGGCTTCGTCTCGCCGCACGAGGACACGCCGCTGGACTGGTATCCCACGGAGACGGACCGGAAGTACGCGGAGATTCTCTCCTCAGCCAGCGTGGTTCGCTTTGACGGCTCCGACCTGATGCCCGGCGCTGTGGGTGCCGGCTCGTTCTGGCAGGGGATGGTGGACTACGTCAACGGTGAGGATCTGGACTCAGTGATGCAGGATATCGACGCCAGCTGGCCCGAGTAGTAGGGCTAGGCTTCGCTGCGTTGATACAGCATGGATGAGTAGGCAAAGCAAGGCAGTCGCTGCTGGACTGCCTTGCTTTCTCACAGATGGGCAAATCTAATGACTCCGATAAGGAGGGAGATCAATGGAACGCAGTGACGAACAGCCTAGAAGTTTGCTTGATCGGGTATACTACACCACAGGTCGCGTGTTGATATCCCTGCTTGTACCGGTGGTCACCTTCCTGGTGATGTGGCAGGGGTTTATCTTTCTGCGAGATGGGAACGCACCCAAGCTCGTCACCGCGCTGGTGGCGATCATCTGGGGCGTCGGTGGCATCGGGGTCCTGTTTCTGCTATCGAACTGGTTGGTGGAGCAGTTCCCGCCTGCTTGGACCGATGCTCTGCGCCCCTTCGTCTTCGTGGGCCCGGCGATAGCGATCCTGTCCTGGTATCTTCTCATCCCCACCATCAGGACGTTTTATACGAGTTTCTTCGACGCTAAGTCGAACGCTTTCGTAGGCCTGGACAACTACATCTTCGCCTTCACCAATCCGGACATGGTCATCTCCTTCCGCAACAACCTGATGTGGTTAATCGTCGGCACAGGGCTCAGCGTCGGCTTCGGCCTGCTCGTCGCCATTCTTGCCGATCGGTCCAAGTTCGAGACGCTGGCCAAGTCACTCATCTTCTTGCCCTATGCCATCTCGTTCGTGGGAGCGGGCGTGATCTGGCGCTTCATCTACTTCTTCAAACCCGCCAGCCAGGCCCAGATCGGGTTGCTGAACGCCATCCTGGTAGGCCTGGGAGGTGAGCCGCAGGCCTGGCTCACGCTGGCGCCGTGGAACAACCTGTTCCTCATCATCATCATGGTGTGGCTCCAGACGGGCTATTCGATGGTGTTGTTATCGGCGGCATTGAAGGGCGTCCCCGCGGAGCTGTTGGAGGCGGGGAGGATCGACGGCGCAACGGAGACGCAGATCTTCTTCAGGATCATCATCCCCTACATTCAGGGCACCATTGTCACTGTGTCCACGACGATCATCATCTTCACCCTGAAGATCTTCGACATCGTCTTCGTGATGACCAACGGCAACTTCAACACCGAGGTGATAGCCAGTCGCTTCTACAAGCAGATGTTCAAGTTCCAGCACTTCGGACGCGGTGGCGCTATCGCTATTATCCTGCTGATCGCGGTCATACCGGTGATGTGGTATAACCTGCGGCAGTTCGGCGAACAGGAGGCCTTCTAATGAAACGCCAGAAGCTCGTATCGGACCTGGTCCTCAACGGTGTGCTTCTTCTGCTGGTCCTGATTTGGACCGTGCCCACGCTCGGCCTGCTCGTCTCATCCTTCCGTCCTCGGGATGAGGTGAACTCGACCGGGTGGTGGACGGTCATCCGGAACCCGACGGAGCTCACCCTCGACAACTACCGCCAGGTGCTGCTGGGCAAGGACGTGAGCTTTGTCGACGCGGAGGGGAACGTCATCGAGGCCAGTGGCGATAACCTGGGGCGGGCCTTCCTGAACAGCTTGACCGTCACGGTGCCGGCTACCATCATCCCCATCCTGATCGCTGCCTTCGCGGCCTACGGGTTTGCTTGGATGAAATTCCCCGGGCGCAGAGTGTTCTTCATCATGGTGGTTGCCTTGCTGGTGGTCCCCTTGCAGATCGCCCTGATCCCCATTCTCAGGGACTACACCAGGCTCGATCTGAACGGGACGTTCCTCGCGATCTGGCTGGGACACACAGGCTTCGGCCTGCCCCTGGCGGTGTATCTGCTCTACAACTACATCAGTACGCTGCCCAGGGACATCCTGGAGTCGGCCTTCATCGACGGCGCTTCTCCCTTCACCATCTTCATCCGCTTGATCTTGCCGCTTTCCGTGCCGGCCCTGGCATCGTTCGCCATCTTCCAGTTCCTGTGGGTGTGGAACGACCTACTGGTGGCCCTGGTCTTCATCGGCAGCAAGCCGGAGGTCGCCGTGATGACGCAGGCTTTGCAGGAGATGGTCGGCTCGCGTGGACAGGACTGGCATCTGCTGACCGCCGGTGCGTTCATCACCATGCTCCTGCCCTTGATCGTCTTCTTCTCGCTGCAGCGTTTCTTCGTGCGGGGCCTGTTGGCTGGCTCTGTGAAGGGATAGCCGGATCAGATACGCTTGTATCGGAGATACGACGAAGCGGACCGCGGGTGGTGCGCGGGTTCGAAACAGGGCAACCGCCAGGGCCAACCTCCTGGATCGTTGCCCTGTTTCTGATGGGGGATGATGTCTGAGGAAAGGACGCCCTGGCACAGGCCCGATTTCGACTGGACGCTGTGGGTCAAATGGGTCCTGGCGACCACGCTGGGCTGGGCTGTGGGCTGGGCGCTAAGTGGATACTTGACTGAATTCGTGATCGGGCTGCCCGTTGGGCTTGCCCAGTGGATGGTCTTGCGCAACCAGATTGAACGCGCTGAATGGTGGATCCTGGCCAGCGCGTTGGGCTGGGCGGCCGGGCGCGGATTGGTTGCCGTGGTGTTCGCGCCCCAGGATCTGGTCCTGGTTGGCGGTACATTGGGGGCGTCTCTGGGGCTGGCCCAATGGTTGGTCTTGCGACCTCACCTAGTTCGGTCTTGGTGGTGGATCGTCTTGAGTGCTTTGAGCTCCGCCGTGGGCATGACGGGCGTCCTGGGGGAACCGCTGGTGGGATCGATCGTCGGCGCTGCCACCGGCCTCGCCCTGGAGTCCTTGCTGCGCTATTCGGCGACAGAAGACGACACAGAGGCAGCTTGACGGGTCGCGAACCAGCGATGCCTGCTTCTTGAGGTGCCCACGCTGGCGAACTGGTCGGAGAACTGCTTCTTGACCGTAAAGGAGTGACTATGGTGCAATTGAAAGCCTTCATCCTGGATCTCGATGGCGTGATCACCGATACCGCCAGATATCACTTCCAGGGTTGGAAACGATTGGCGGACGAGGAGGGTATCCCCTTCACTCGCGAGGACAATGAGCAGCTCCGCGGCGTCTCGCGGCGCAGGTCGCTTGAGCTGCTGCTGGGCGAGCACGTCTCCGATTACACCGAGGATCAAATGCAGGAGATGATGGCTCGTAAGAACGGCTACTACCAGGCGCTGCTGGAGACCATCACGGAGGACGACTTCCTGCCCGGCGCTCGCGAGTTGATCGAGGAGCTCAAGGGCCGCGGGCTCAAGGTCGCTGTTGGGTCCGCCAGCAGGAACACGCGGACCGTCCTGGCGAAGCTGCATATCACCGATCAGTTCGATGGCATCGCCGACGGGCACAGCGTCGTCCGGCCGAAGCCGGCTCCCGACATCTTCGTCCACGCGGCCGGACAGGTGGGCGTCCCGGTGGCGAACTGCGCCGTTGTGGAGGATGCGGAGTCCGGTGTCCAGGCTGCGCTAACGGCCGGGATGATCGCCATTGGCGTTGGCCCGGAGGAGCGGGTCGGCGTGCGGTCCTCCGTCAACCCACATTTCCGCTACGATACCACCGCCGATATCGATCTGGACGAGATCTTAGCTTAGGGAGCCGGACGATGGAATTGCGCAATAACCTGTACACCGAGACTGGATGGGAGATCAAGGAGACGGTCTTTCTGGCCGATCAGCTGGTCACAACGGGCAGCAATTTTATGATCGGTAACGGCTACCTCGGCTACCGCGGCACCTTTGCCGAATGGGGGGCGGATCGCTACGTGGCATGCATCGTGAGCGACACGTACGATGGGGCGGACGGCGGGCGTCGTGAGCTGTGCAACGTGCCCAATGGGCTGTTCACCCAGCTGTTCATCGACGGTGAGCGGATGTCCGCCTTCGCGGGTGAGTCGCTCGACTACGAGCGGCGTCTCGAGCTGCGCTACGGGCGCTACGCTCGATCGCACGAGTGGCGAGGCGCCAGGGGGCAGCGGGTGAAGGTGGCGGTGGAGAAGTTCGCCAGCTGCGACAACTTGCACTTGATCGTCATGCGGTACAGCTTCCGTCCGGAGCAGGACGCTGATATCACGCTGGTGACGGGGATTGATGGACGCGTGTGGAACCTGAGCGGTGAGCATTTCGAGACGTATGAATCATTCACCCACGGTGACCTCATTGGTATGGAGACGGTCACCGGGGAGTTTGGCATTCGGATCGACGTGGTGGAGGGGATGACCATCGAGGGAGCACGCCCGACATCGGCGACGGTCACAAGGGAGCCGAAGCGTTTATTGCGCGAGATGACGTTCCGATTGGCGGCTGGCGACGAGGTGACGGTGGAGAAAGCGGTGGCGATCGTCACCAGCAATGACGTCCCTGATCCGCGTCAGCAGGCCCTGGAAGATGCCCGGAACGCTCTGCAGGCTGGTCGCGCGACGCTCTGGGCGGCGCATCAGGCCCGCTGGGATGCCATCTGGGCGCGAAGCGATATCCAGATCGACGGGGACCTAGAGGCCCAGACCATCACGCGCTTCAACATCTATCATAATGTCATCGCCACGCCGGCACATGCCCGACTGCCGATCGGCGCGAGAGGGCTTTCGTGTCAGGTCTATCAGGGCGCGGCGTTCTGGGACCAGGAGATCTTCAATCTGCCGATGTTCATCTTCACCCATCCCGACATCGCCCGAAACATTCTGGCGTATCGCCACGATACGCTGGACGGGGCGCGCCAGAAGGCGCGACGGCTAGGGTACGACGGGGCCTTCTATGCCTGGACCAGCGGCAAGACCGGTGAGGAGCTCTTTCCGGACTACTTCTTCACGGACGTGCTGACGGGGAGACGGATCCGCAATCACTTCAACGACTGGCAGATCCACATCTCCCCCGACATCGTCTATGCGGTCTGGCAGTACTACGTCGCGACCGGCGATTGGGACTTCGTGGTTGACTACGGCGCGGAGATCGCTTTCGAGGTGGCGCGGTTCCTGGTGTCGCACGTCTACTTCAAGAAGGACAAGAACCACTATGAGTTCATCCGCCTCCTTGGCCCTGACGAATACCACGAGAACGTGGACAACAGCGCGTTCACCAATTACCAGGCTCGCTTCGCTCTCGACAAGGCCGTGACTATCCACGAGAGGATGCGGGAGGAGGCACCAGGCGAACTGGCAGCGCTGGAGGAGCGACTCGGTTTGAGCGAGGAAGATGTCGAGAGCTGGCGGGACGTGGTCACCTTGATCTATCGTCCTCAGCCCGATCCCGACACAGGGCTTATCGAGCAGTTTGACGGCTACTTCGAGCTTGAGGACATTCGACCCGATGAGCTGCGCGAGCGGCTGATCCACCCCGAGGAGTACTGGGGGTGGCCCAACGGCATTGCTGTCGAGACACAGGTCCTGAAGCAGGCCGACATCCTGCAGCTATTCGTGCTTCAGGATATCTTCTCTACGGACGTGATGCGCGCCAACTACGACTACTACGAGCCGCGAACGGAGCACGGGTCCTCCCTGAGCCCATCGGTCCACGCCGTGGTCGCGAGCAAGGTGGGCTACGCTGAACAAGCCTACGATTACTTCATGAACGCGGCCACCATCGATCTTTACAATGCCAGCACTAAAGTGATGAGCGGAGGGACGTTCCTGGGCGGCATCCACACGGCTGCTTGCGGAGCGATTTGGCAGATGATCGTGGAGGGGTTCGCTGGCTTCGGCATCGATGAGGAGGGCATTCGATTCGCGCCAGCCTTGCCGCGGCAGTGGGATGGTCTATCGTTCACCTTGATGGTGCGCGGCAATCATCTGAACGTCCGATTAACGCGCGAGGACCTGTGGCTCGAATCAGCCGCTGAGAACGAGGCGCCTGTTGTGGTGCGCATCGGGGAGCGGACGATAACACTCGATCCCGGTGGGAGAGAGAGGGTGTCGACATGACCCGGACGAGGGGAGGTAGAGGGCACGGGATGCACCACGAGTGCACCTGATAGAGTGGGCAATGCGCGATGTGGTCGGCTGGGCGCGGGCTGCTAGAATGGCTGCGCCGACGTGGGATACGGTCGGGCTCAAGGCCGTCGCATCCAAGGCTCGACCATGACAGACGGTGCTAGATAGATGATGCAATAGGAGGTAAGATGAGGTTCACAGTTGAAGGTAGCTCGATGCAGGCGTTGTTGGTAGAGCTGGACGCGGGCGAGGCGATGTACACCGAGCGGGGAGGCATGGCCTGGCTCACCAACGTGGACATGGATACCAGTGCCAGAGGTGGCCTGATGAAAGGGCTGGGCCGCATGGTATCCGGTGAGTCTCTCTTCATGACCACCTACACGGCTAAGAGAGGTGGCGGCAAGATCGCCTTCACGCCGGAGGCCCCCGGTCGGGTGCTGTCGATGGAGCTCCAACCCGGTCAGGCTATGTTGTGCCAACGAGATGCCTTCATGTGCGCTGAGGACAGCGTCGACCTGTCAATGCATTTTCATAAGCGCTTCGGGGCTGGACTGTTCGGGGGTGAGGGCTTCTTCCTGCAGAAGGTGACGGGGCCGGGTCACGTCTTCTTCGAGATCGCTGGTGAGGCCCATGAGACGACGATTGCGTCAGGAGCGGTGCTCAGCGTAGATCCAGGCCACATTGCTCTGTTCGAGCCGAGCGTCGACTTCAGCATCACCCGCGTCAAGGGCGTGCGGAACATGCTGCTCGGTGGTGAGGGGTTATTCCTGGCGAAGCTGACCGGCCCAGGCAAGGTGTGGCTCCAATCCCTGCCGCTGCCTAATCTGGCTGCTAAGCTGAACCGCTATATCTCGACGTCATAGAGAGACAAGCGAGACACAAGGCCGCTCAGTCGAGAACGACGGCGTGACGAGCCGCTGCCGAGGCGACTCGTCTTGTTTGGCCTGGATTCGGTGATCGAGTTCTTCGTCCGTGACGAGGCCCTGACGTCGTCCTACTGCGGGATTTGGCGACCCAGTAGAAGCAGATGAATGGATGGGCGCTGGCCTGCCATGATGTTGCCAGATTCGGGATCATCGACCGGAAACGGACGTGAAACCCCAGTACCAGACCTTACAAAGCGGTGACCAGGAGGCATACGATGAGCAAGAGAGAGTTTCCCAAGGACTTCGTGTGGGGTGCGGCGACGTCGGCGTACCAGATCGAGGGAGCATGGGACGAGGACGGTAAGGGCGAGAGCATCTGGGACCGGTTCGTCCACACCCCCTACCACGTCGTTGGCGGTGCCACAGGGGACGTGGCATGCGATCATTATCATCGTATGCCGCAGGATGTCGCGTTGATGCGGTCCCTCGGCCTCAAGACCTATCGCTTCTCCGTTTCCTGGTCCCGAGTCTTGCCAGAGGGACGAGACAGGGTCA
The DNA here is from genome assembly GCA_964421785.1 of uncultured Anaerolineales bacterium. Taxonomy (GTDB): domain Bacteria; phylum Chloroflexota; class Anaerolineae; order B4-G1; family B4-G1; genus SKLM01. The sequence continues at coordinate 2,665 of CAYQZG010000031.1, read as the reverse complement.
ACGAGAAAGGCCTGGATTTCTACGATCGGCTCGTTGACGAGCTCCTGTCGGCGGGCATCTCACCTACGATCAATCTCTTTCACTGGGATCTTCCCCAGGCGCTGCAGGATGCGGGCGGCTGGCCCAATCGCGAGAGCGCCGATTGGTTCGCGGAGTACGTCCAGGTCATCTTCGAGCGTCTTAGCGACCGGGTGCACCGCTGGATCACTCAGAACGAGCCCAGGGTGGCGGCCTTCCTCGGCTACGGCAATGGCCTCCACGCACCGGGCATTTGTGATTACACCCAGGCCTATCAGGCTGTTCATCATATGCTGCTGGCCCACGGGAAGGCGGTGCAGGTCTTCCGCCAGAGTGGTTGCCAGGGCGAGATCGGCGTGGTGCACGATCTGGCGCACTTCGTCCCGGCCAGCGAGCGGGAGGAGGACGTGGCGGCCTGCCAGCGCGCTTATGAACAGGACATCGTGCAGTTTCTAGACCCCATCTTCAAGAAGCGATATCCGGAGGCGCTGTTCAACTGGATCGGCCCTCAGCGGCCCCAGATTGCAGGTGCGGACCTGGACATCATTGGCCAGCCCATCGATTTCTTGGGCGTTAACTACTACAAGACTCACAAGATCTCCTTCGCCATTGATGGCGCCCCGCTCAAGACCCGGTCGGAGCCGGTGTCCGCGCCGGGCTTGGGCCTGACCGAGACGGGGTGGGGCATCAACCCGTCGGGGCTGAAGGCCGTTCTGCTCGATGTGGTGGAAACCTACGGCAATCCGACTGTCTACATCACCGAGAACGGCTGCGCCTTCCCCGATGAGCCGGACGAGAATGGCTTCGTGGCCGACTGGAGCCGCGTGAGCTTCCTGCGCGGTCACCTTCGCGCCATCCACGAGGCCATTGAGGCGGGCGCCGACGTGCGCGGCTACTTCGTCTGGAGCTTGATGGACAATTTCGAGTGGGCAGTAGGGTACGGCCCACGTTTCGGGATCGTGCGCGTGGACTACGAGACGCTGGAGCGCACGCCTAAGCAGAGCGCACGCTGGTACAGCGGCGTGATCGCTCAAAACGCGATCACTGTGTAGCGTCGTCCGAGGCCCCTTACCGTTGTTGGGAAAGGACGTCGTCATTGTCTTGATCCATCTGGAATTCCGATAGCAGGTATGGAGGGAACTATGTTGGAACAGGTCGAATTGGACGAGAAACACTTGAACGACTATCGCAGCGTTGTGGGCGATCAGGTTATCTCGGAGGTGAGAGAGAAGGCCGAGGCTCTTCAAGGCGCTCACGTGGTGCATGTCAACGCCACGGCCTATGGCGGTGGTGTGGCGGAGATGCTGCAGACGTTGGTGCCGTTGATGGTCGACGTGGGGCTCGATGCCGAGTGGCAGGTCATTGAGGGAGCCGATGAGTTCTTCAACGTCACGAAGGCCGCTCACAACGGACTGCAGGGGATGGATATTGAGTTCTCCGATGAGATGAAGGATGTTTGGCAGCAGTACAATGAGATGAACGCCGACGCGTTTGAGGGGACCTACGACTTCGTCGTTATCCACGATCCGCAGCCGGCCGGCCTGTTGCACTACCACGGGAGGGCGGATGACGAACACTGGGCGTGGCGGTGTCACATTGACACCTCCCATCCCAATCCGGCCTATTGGGACTTCTTCGCCCCGTACATTGATGAGTATGAAGCTGCCATCTTCACGATGGAGCAGTACGTGGGGCCGGGGGTGGATGTCGAGCATCTGGCCATTGTCACGCCGACCATCGATCCTCTGTCGCCGAAGAACGCCCCGATCGACCTCGGTGAGGCTCGACGGGTCGTGGGCGACTTCGGCCTCGATCTGGATCGTCCGATCATCACCCAGGTCAGCCGCTTCGATCCCTGGAAGGACCCCTTGGGCGTGATCGACGCCTATCGCATCGTGAAGGAGCAGATGCCGGAGGTCCAGCTGGCTCTGGTGGGCTCGATGGCCTCCGACGATCCGGAGGGCTGGTACTATCTCGATAAGACCATCCGCCACGCCGGTGAGGACTTCGATATTCACATCCTCCACAACTTCCACGGTGTGGGAGCCTATGAAGTGGGGGCCTTTCAGACTGCCAGCGACATTGTGATTCAGAAGTCGACCCGGGAAGGCTTCGGCCTGGTCGTCACGGAGGCGCTGTGGAAGGGGAAGCCGGTGATCGGTGGCGACGCCGGAGGGATTCCGCTGCAGGTCATCGACGGCGAGACCGGCTTTTTGGTCGATTCGGTTGAGGCGTGCGCGGAGAAGACGCTTTACTTGCTTGAGCATCCGGACGAGTCGGCGGAGATGGGGGAGGCAGCCAAAGAGCACGTGCGACAGAACTTCCTCACCACGCGTCATCTGGTCGACTATCTCAATCTCTTTCACGACATGAGGAGCTGACGTAGCGCCGGCAAACTGAGCGGCGAAGCGTTGGCGTTCGACCGCGGTGAGGGCTATCGTTTCAGGTCTATCAGGGTGCAGCCTTCTGGGACCAAGAGATATTCAAGTCGATGCCCAGGCTGTCCATAGGGAAGGGGAAGCCGATGGATGGTGGGCCAGCCGCCCCCGAGACGGGGGCTAAGAGCAGGGGGGCGGCCTATGCAACAAGACATCAGATCGCCCCCGAAGTAGCCAGCAAGATGCTGGCGCTCCGTCGTGGTGGGGAC
>CAYQZG010000030.1:27233-31963 GCA_964421785.1 uncultured Anaerolineales bacterium | reverse complement strand
CTCCCTGCACTGCCTGACGTGCCTGTCCGATAGCGTTCTTGATGGCTCGTGCGTTGGAGCGCCCATGTGCCACGATCACGACGCCGTTGACGCCCAGAAGCGGCCCACCCCCAATCTCGAAGGGATCCACGCACCTGGCCACGCGCTTGAAGGCCGGCTTCGCCAGCATCCCGCCGATCGCGGTGATGGGGCTGGCCGTGATCTCATCTCGAATCAGGTGGTTCAGCATGCTGGCCGCCGACTCGATGGTCTTGATGAAGATGTTCCCTGCGAACCCGTCGTGCACGACCACGTCCGCCTCGCACGCCAGAGCTTCTTTGGGCTCCACGTTACCGAGGAAGGGGAAGTGGGAGTCTCCCATCAGCTTGGTCGTCTCCTTGACCAACTGGTTTCCCTTGCCGCGCTCCTCCCCATTGGAAAGCAGCGCTACTCGCGGCTCCGAGCGCCCCAAGACGGCCTTTGCGTACACGGTACCCATCACCGCGAACTGGAGCAAATACTCGGGCTTGCAGTCAGCGTTGGCCCCGATATCGAGTGTCACGAAGTGCCCGGCCGGCAGCGGGAGGATTGCGGCCAAAGCGGGGCGCTTGACACCGCGAATGCGCCTCAGCGTGTGGAGCGTCGCGACGGTCAGCACGCCGCCGGTGTTTCCGGCGCTGACGAAGGCGTCGGCCTGACCATCCCGTACGAGACCCATCCCCACGTGCATGGAGGATGACTTCTTCTCTCGCGCTGCCCAGGCGGGTTCGTCGTCCATCTCTATGACGTCGGTGGCATCGACGATCTTGAGGTTGAGATCTTTCGCGTCGAGATCTCTCAACGCCTCGCCGATTGCATCCTCCCGCCCCACCAGGGTGACCTGATCCTCTGGCCACTCCCGAGCCGCCAGCACCGCCCCTGCAACGTCAGGGACAGGATAGTTGTCTGAGCCCATGGCATCGAGCACGATTCTCACTGGGTTATCCTCCTAATTGCTTGGTCGTTCATCTCTCCGGTCAGTTTTCGTTCCGCAGGCAAGGGCCGTTCGCGTCGTATTGTACTCGCTCGGACGCATGATCTCAAGTGCCGATCACCTTAAAAGGTTGACAAGTGGGCTGTGCAAGGTATAATATCGCGCAAGTGCCCCGGTGGCGGAATAGGCATACGCGGCAGGTTGAGGGCCTGTGCCCGCAAGGGCGTGGAGGTTCGACTCCTCTCCGGGGCATTTCCTCTTTTGAACGCACGGACGTGAGATCGCTAGCGCTCGCCCTCTGAGTGCGGTCGCCTGCGCGGTCTAAACAGGAAGCGAAGCGGTGTGCCAGCGAACTCGTGCGCTTTTCTAATCTCGTTCTCCAGATAGCGCTCATAGCTGAAGTGCAGCAGGCTGGGATCGTTCACGTGGAACACGAACGTCGGCGGATCGACCTCTGGCTGGCTAGCATAGTAGATCTTGAGGCGTCTCCCTCGCTTGCTGGGCGGTGCGTGACGTGCTACTGCGTCCTGCACGATGCGATTGAGTTCGCTCGTTCTAATGCGATCAAAGCGAGCCTGCGATACTGCGAGAGCGGTCGGCAGCACGTGGTGTACGCGTTGACCGGTGAGCGCGGAGATGAACAGCACCGGCACGTAGTCGAGGAACTGCAACGCCTCACGCACCCACTTGGTGTACTCCGTCATGGTATTCGCGTCCTTCTCCACCAGATCCCACTTGTTGATCAGCACCACGACGCTGGCCCACTGATCGAGGATAGCGCCTGCGATGTGGGTATCCTGGGACCTGACACCTTCGTACCCGTCAATCACGAGCAACGCCACGGCGGCCCGCTGGATCGCTCGTAGAGCCCGCAGGACGCTGTAATACTCGACGCCAGCAGCTACCTTGCCGCGGCGGCGAATGCCGGCAGTATCGACCAACGTGATGGGCGTTCCCTCCCACTCGAGGTATGTGTCCACGGCGTCACGCGTGGTACCTGGCACCGAACTGACAATCACGCGCTCCTCGCCAAGCAACCTGTTCAGCAGGGACGACTTGCCCACGTTTGGGCGTCCCACGATCGCGATTTCGACGCCCTCCTCTCCGCTTTCCGGTTCGGTGGCCTGCAGCTCGTCCTGCTCAATCTCCTCTCTCAGCGTGTCGACGACATCGTCAAGCAGATCGGCAACCCCAATCCTGTGGAATGCGGAGATGGGATACAGGTTTTCCATCCCAAGCGCGTAGAACTCCATCGCGTCGTGGCGAAGGCGCTCATTGTCCACTTTGTTGACGGCCAGGAAGACGGGGCAGTCGGCCTTTCTCAGCACGTCGGCGACCTCCTCGTCGCCAGCGGTTAAGCCGCCGATGGCATCTGTGACAAATATGATGACGTCCGCCTCCTGCATTGCTAGTTCCGCCTGTGCCCGCATCATAGCGATGTACGGGGCGGAGTCCTGGGCAAGGACACGCTCAGGCCCTGGGCGCCGGCCCGACGCCACGGTCTCTGGCAGTAGCTCGAGGCCGCCCGTGTCTATCACCGTGAACGCAAGTCCGTTCCACTCGGCGGTGGCATACAGCCGGTCCCGAGTTGTACCGGGCGCGTCGTGCACAACTGCCACGCGTTTGCCCAAGATCCGGTTGAAGAGGGTGGATTTCCCGACGTTGGGTCGTCCCACCAAGGCCAAGATCGGCCGAGGAGAGGCAGGTGCTGGCATGCCGTTCTTCATTGATCCGTTATCGTCGTGGTGCTCGTGATGGTAGCTGTCACCGTAGAGGTGATGGTCGATTTCGGAATCGCTGTGGGTGTCGGGGCCTCGGCGATTTTGACCTGGATTGTGGCTGGGATCACACTCTGCGGCATTATCTCCTCCGGTGCAATCACCTCTGGTTCGATCTGATGGACGCCTTCAGGCAGCTCGAACAGATCCAAGACCACGCGCACATCGTCCGCTCTTAACGTTTCTAGCCTGGGTAAGGGGCCGTTGAGAACCACCTGAACGATCCCTGGTGAAAGCGTAGCCGTATAGCTCGGCTCCAGCCCTTGCAACTCCGGTGTGCTCGTAATCGTCAGGCTACTCTGAATAGCCTCGATCAACACTTGTACTTCGACTTGCTGGCCTGGCACGACCGTCACCTTGGGAGGGACGCCAAGTCCCGGCCGCACGATCACGTCTTGTTGAGCTCCTGCTACATTGATCGGCTTCGTCTCGATGAAACCTTCCTCCAGCGCAGCTAGGTCCGCCGGGTTGCCGAAAATTGTCACCGTTGGCGGATCGATGGCGATGTCCGTGATACGGTAGCCGGAGGAGACTTCGCCGGTGAGCACCGCTTTCACCGCCAGCGTGCTATGATACCCAGACGGTCTGATGGGAATGCGCACGTCCACGGCATCCGGCGTCAGAGAGACGTAGGGTACAGTGTCACCTGCGCTGTCCCGCGGTCGTACCGAGAGAGTGTCCGCCACGCTTTCCTGGGCGCCTTCGATGGACAACGCGGCGAATGCCCCGACCACTCGGGTGACATAGCTGGTCGGACCCTGCACAGTTACATCTCTTGGCTGCACGATCTTCGCGCGAGACACGTAGCCGACAGCCGGTTCTCCCTCGACCGCTATCTGCACAGGCACAATGCGATTAGCCCTAGAATCGAGCTCCACAACCACCGTTTCCGGCTCTACATTGAGGACCTTCGAAGGTTCCTTGTCGAGGTTGACGTCCACGGGCACCTCGTGAACGCCGGGATCCAGACCGGTCAAGTCAGCCCTCACCTCAAAATCCTCTGCTTCCAGAGAGTCCCAAACAGACTGCGTTGTTCGGAGCGTGATCTGGACGCGTTCGTCAAACGTTCCCACCATCATCATATCTTCTGCGGTTCCTGCCACCGAGACGGCTATAGGCTGAGCATAGGTCCTCGCGATCGTCGGATCAGCCTGCTCCAGGGCTACGAACCAGGCCAATGTGGCCAAGATCACGGCCATCAGCATCAGAGGAAGGTTGCTGATCAGCCAACGCACCGCTTGCCTCACGATTCCCCACCTAGCAGTCGCCGCAGACGCACGGTCAGCCTCGATCCGTCCCGCTCTAGCACCGGCTGGTAGAATGCCCGCAGCACCTTCTCCAGACGCTTAGCGTCGAGGTTGCGGATGATACGTCCGTTGTGTGTGATCGAGATGGCCCCCCGCTCTTCCGAGACAACGACGCTGATAGCGTCACTCTCCTCTGTCACACCAATAGCCGCCCGATGACGCAGGCCGAGCTGCCGGTCGGCTAGAAAGGCGGTAGAAAGCGGCAATACACAGGCGGCAGCCAGTACACGCCCTTCGCGAACGATAACTGCCCCGTCGTGCAGGGTTGTGTTGGGATTGAATAGGGTGAGAAGCAGCTCGTACGACATGTCGGCGTCCAGACGGACGCCGCTCTCCACGAACTCCTGCAGCCCCGTCTGTCGCTCCAGCACGATAATCGCACCGTGATGCCGGTCAGCCAGGGTCTCAGCTGCATCCGTGATCGTCGATAGGGCGCGCTCGAGGGTTTCACGGCCTCCTGTGCGCCAGCCGAAGAGAGCACCCGGCCGCCCAAGCTGTTCAAGTGCACGGCGCAGTTCCGGCTGGAAAAGAACGGGGACTGCGACGAGCAGGGCTGGAAGGGATTTCTGGATCAGCCACCCAAGAGCGAGCAATTCGATGAAGCCGCTGAGTAGCATGACGACGATGACGAGAAAAACGACCCCGCGCAGCAGAGGAACAGCGCGGGTACCGCGTACCAGATATAAAAGCCAA
>CAYQZG010000030.1:0-27223 GCA_964421785.1 uncultured Anaerolineales bacterium | reverse complement strand
AAAGAGATCAACTATCATGAGTCGAGTTCCCTGCCGGAGCTCAGCGCCTCCTGCAGGAAGGACTAGCTCGTCGCAAGGGTTTCAGTCCTCGATCTGCTGCAGCAACACCTTGTACTCATCAACATTGGGCGGTTGAAGAGCGATGATGGCCCGAATTGTGGCCTTGGCCTGCGCCTCCCGACCAGCATTCAGCTGTAGGTCTCCCAGCTGGTCGAGATGCTCCAGCGCCTCCTCGGTGTGACCTGCATCAAGATACGCCTGTGCGAGACGCGCGCGCAAAGGGATCACGTCAGGCCATCTTTCAACGACGTCGTTCAGAACGGCAAACAGACGTTTTGGTCTCTCCTCCTCCCGGTAGGTCTGCAGGAGGTCATCAATCTCTTCAACTGCCTTTCGAGGCTGACCGATCCGGTAGTAAAGGTCCATCAACGTCAGACGAGCACGCTCGTCACTGGGTGCTAGATCGCGGATCTGTTCGTAGATAGATACGGCCCGCTTCCAATCGACCCGCTGCATGTCGATATCGCCGATCTTGTGCAGAATGCGAACCGTCCAATCACGCTCCTGATCGACGCGTGGCACCAGCCGGAGTGCTTCTCGGTAGACATCTTTGGCCTGGTCCATTTGCGCAAGGTGGTAGAAGCTGTCCGCAAGGATCAAGTAATTGCTTAACGCCTTATCAATCTCGCCATGGCTTATGAGCAAATCGATCAGCTTGGTCCGCACGGCGGTATCCATTGGCGCCAGCTTGAGTGCTTGCCGGTACATCGCTGCGGCCTGGCGGGCTGTTCCACGGACTCGGTACGTGTCAGCAATGACGACGAGCTTCTTCACTGCCTTGTCCACCTTACCCATCGCCAGTGACACCTCGGCCAGCTGCCGATGGATGGGCAGGTAGTTGGCAGCCGATTCCAGGGCCAGATAGCACTCCTCCACAGCCGTGTAGTGCATGTCCCGCTTGACGTACTCCTGCGACATAGCTATGGATTCCAGAATGCGCTCTGAATCGGGTACTGTGAGAGCCTCTGCCAGAGTCACCATAGGCCCCTCTTGGGTCAACGTGTCGAGCCGCTGGCGGGCCAGCATAACCTTGTCCTCCCATCCCTGTTCATTCAAGAATGTGACCAGGGAGTTGGCGAACTCGAGCGCTTGATCGTGGTCCCCTTTGGCCAGATAGCCATCGGTTAGATGCTCGTACAGGTTGATTAGGTCATCCGCGTGCTCGCGCTCAACGGTAGCCAAGTCCACGATCTTTAGCACCTCGATGAAGTGCTCCAGTGCCTCGTCTATCCGGCCACGCGCACGGTAACACTCGCCCAGGGCAAAATGGCCCCCCAATTTGTAGTCTGGATGTGAGACAGCGGGCTCAAATTGGGTGATCGCATCATCGAAGCGCAATTTCTCCTGATAGAGAAGACCGAGGTTGAAATGGACAGCCGGGCGCCCCGCTCCTGCCTCAAGAACCTTCTGATAGGCAGCGATAGCCTCCTCAACGCTCCCCCGCGTCTGGAAATCGATGGCCTTGCTGATAAGGGCATCAACCGCCTCCTTGCTCAGGCGATCGGCTCTGGTGGCAGCTGTCTCTTCTTCCTCGAAGACACTCTCCGCGAGATCCGTCAGTGCCTTGCGTCGTGTGCTTTCGACGGGGCTACCTTTCTGCTCCGAGGGCTCGTCGGCTGGGGAAGCTGCAAAGTCCAGGGTCTCGGCTTCGGGTAGTTTGATGTCTTTTGGCGGCTCCCACCCGGCCTTCACAGGCGGGACGTCTGTTGGCTCCCCCTGCTCCGCGACATCCTCTTCCAAGGGCTGCTTGCCATAGCGCAGCTTGTCGAGCAGCGCCAGCGCCTCAGAATTGCGCGGCGATAACTTCAGGGCGTGTTGACATATTCGAATCCCGTAGTCGATACGCCCTCGGTCTCTGTAAATGCGTGCCAGCACAAGGCACTCCTCGACAGCAGCGCCTATTCGCCCCTGCTGCTGGTAGTGCTCGAGCAGCGAGACGTGGGCCTTCACAGAGTTGGGATGGACACGTGCAGCATCCTCCCAACAAGCCACCGCGAGGTGAGCAGTTTGCTGCTGGTTGATGTAATGCCTGCCACAGTCGAGGTAAGCTTCGGAGGCCTCCTTTGCACGGCCTAACTCCTCCAGCATTTTGCCCACCCGCTCCAGCAGCACAGGATCCTCCGGCGCGAGGTCGCTGGCACGCTGATAGGCATCCAGGGCCTCCTCAGACCTATCGATACTGGCATAAGCCATGCCTAGGCCGGTCAGCGCGTCGATATCGTCCGGGAATTCCCTCAACGCGCGTTGATAGGCCTCAATGGCTTGTTCCCAGTTGCCCTCCCAGGCTACATTAGCTGCAGCCCGCATCGCCTCCTTGAAGACCTTGCGGTTTCCAGCCACGACCTATCCTTTCCGGGTCTCTCTATCCGATCCGGTCTCTGCAGGTGCACGGCCCACGGTCAGCTCATGCCTCGTCGGCGACTACGTCGATCCATCGGCCATAAGCGCAACCAGGATAGCTTTCTGAGCGTGCATCCGGTTTTCGGCTTGATCCCACAAAACGGAATGTGGTCCATCGCATACCTCGTCCGTGATTTCCTGACCCCGGTGAGCGGGCAGACAGTGCATCGCGATTACGTCTGGTCTGGCATGCTGGAGCAGTGAATCGTTCACCTGGTAAGGCTCGAAAACCCGAGCGCGCTCCTCTGCCTCGTCCTCCTGCCCCATTGATGCCCACACGTCGGTGTAGACCACGTCTGCCTGAGAGACTGCCTTGGCCGGATCGTGTGTCGCGATCAGTTCACTGCCGGTCAGGGCGGCCAGTCGTTCTCCCTCGCTCCACACATCCTCTGGGAGATCATACCCTGGTGGGTTAGCAATGGCGAAATCCATGCCCATCAGCGCGGCCCCAAACAGCAGTGACGTGGAGACGTTGTTGCCATCGCCCAAGAAGGTTAACATGCGTCCGTTGAGGTCCCAGCCTTTGTTCTCGATGATGGTGAGGAAATCAGATAGAGCCTGACAGGGATGATTGTAATCGGAGAGCCCGTTAATGACCGGCACCCGAGAGTATTCTGCCAACGTCAAAATGTCGTCGTGCGCGAAGACTCGGGCCATAATCCCATCGACGTAGCGAGAGAACACCCGAGAGACGTCGGCTACGCTCTCCCGCTTGCCAAGCTGGATCTCGAATGGAGAGAAGTACAGCGACTGTCCCCCCAGATGGATCATGCCCATCTCGAAGGAAGCGCGGGTGCGCAGGGATGGCTTCTGGAAGATCATACCCAAGGTCTTTCCCTCAAGCAAAGGTCGATTGCCACCGTCCTTCCATTCGTCCTTCAGATCAACGGCCAGCTCGAGCAGGCTCCGAAATGACTCAGGTGTGAGATCGGTTAGACTGAGAAAGTGGTTCATGCCTTACCCCTCCACAAAGTAGGTAGATCAACCTGGAAACTGAGCGCGAAGCGCCACTGATGGGTTCAAGTATACCACAAGCGGCACGGGATTGAAAGCGCGCACGCAGGGTGCGTCGGCGATGTTCGTCGTGTCCTTCGACGAGAACTAGGAGCACCCTCGGTCGCTGTGACCTAATCTCAGTCAGGAAGCCCGCAACACCAAGGGAAGATAGAGGGAGTAACTGGGCCACCAAGCCCGCGCCATCACCTGCGGGGGGCTCTTGCTCGCTTCCCAGATATCACCCAACGTGTTTCCATCCACACCGCCGTTGGTCCGCAGGAAGTCAATGTATTCCTTCGACGCCGTCTGGTAGTAGAGCGTTGCTAACACACGCTCGGTCTCCCCCGGCATCACGTAGACCGTGTCGTCCCAGTACTGCCCATCCTCGTAGGTCGCGCCGACGGGTCGGAGGCCTGGTTCGTCGAACGCTGCTTGAGTGTAGCCGCGTGGCGGAATGCGGTTGTCCTTGACCACCTCATTGTTCAGCATGAAGTGGAAAGACGCACCAGTGGGCTTCTCCACCACGGCCGCCAAATCCTCGGAGATACCCTGTTTGGCTTCGTATACTTTCGTGTCGGCGCGGTCAAGTTGGCCCGTGTCAGGGTCGTAGCCACCCGACTCATAGACGACATTGTCAGCAGCATCGTAAGCTTTGAGATTGATCCACATCTGACGTCCCTCCGGGTAACCCGTGGGTAGCTTGTGGCCGGCCTCATTGATCACACGGACAGTGGCGACCTTCTGTGTACCGCTGGTCGTCAAGGTGACTGTCATCCTGGCGGCTTTCTGAAGCATCGACCGGGCTTCGCGGAACGTCGCGTCCAGGTAGTCTGCCTCGCCGGCCGCATGCAGCCGCCAGTCCTCATCTTGCAGGATCTGTGGGAGCCAGGCGTTGCCGCCCACCATCACGTGCTCCGGCAGGCAGCCGACGGTCTGGCAGTCGCGGGTGATGGGGTTGAACTGCTCGTCGGCGGCCGCGCCCGTGATGCGCTGAAGGTGGCAGTCCTGGCACGCTTCGACGAGGCCATCCGGGTCATCCCCGGCGAACTGCGGCGCTTCGACGCCGCCATGGGCATAGGCGCTGTTGCGCCACTCGTCGTAGGTGCTCTCGATGCGGAAGAGATCTCCGTCCTCCAGATCCGATGCCGGCGCCGCCGCGTCCATCTGGTTAGGCCAGTATTCATCCCGTCCCTCGTCCCACGACAAAAGAGGGTTATCGACGTTGTGACACGTCCCGCAGAGCCGCGCGCGCGTGTCCGCGTCGCTCCACTGGCCCAAGAAAGCGGTCTGATAGGCGGTGTGGTACGGCAGACCCTGGGGGAACTCAAACGGTCCGCGCCGGTTGTCGTCTGGGTCGACGATGCTCGTGGCACTCCCGACGTAGGTCCCGGGCACCGTGGCAGTCAGCGCGCTGCGCACCGTGGCGTCCGGGGCACCTCCGCTCGCCGTCGGTCGGGGATCGACCATGCGGTGGCAAACGGCACAGGCCACGCCGTTCGACGTGTCCTGCCCCTGCAGCGCCGAGCCGTCGGCCGGATGGCTGCGTCCCTCCAGCCATCCCTTGGGCGTATGGCAGCGCAGGCAGTAGTCACCGACACCCGGAGCATCGTGGTTCGCCACCGCTAAGGCTGCCCACATCAGCGGATCGCGTCCTGACTGGCTCATCATCGTGCCGCGCCAGCGATCATAGATGGGTTCACTATGACAGATGTCACAATCGACCGAATCTGGAATGAGTGTATCCAAGTGCCCTGGCTGCGTCCCAGGGAGGAACACATCGTTCATCGTTGACGTCAGTTTGGATCGAGGGATGAATAGCGCCGCAGTCAGCTGGAACGGTTCGACCGCGCCACCAACCACCGCACGATTGACGATGCTGCCTGTGATCATCTCTCTAGCCACAACTCGATACGTGATCGTGACCGCTGCATCGGCACCCAGCGTGCCCTGCCAGCGCAGCGTCGGCGCCCCAGCATCGTCGATGGCGCCACTTGTGGCCTCCAGCGATCCGCTCACGTAGTCCACGCCCGTCGGCACGGTATCGGTCAGGTTTACCGTCCCCTGGACAGCACCGCCGTTGTTGAACAGCGCGATGGTATAGGTGGCCGTTTGGCCGGAATCGACGCTCAGGGGAGAGACGTCCTTGTTGGAAGCGGAGAGATTCGGCGTCGGGCCGTTCGCATCCGCCAGATGACGCACGGTGCCGCCGCTCCAGTCGCAGACGTAGAGCTCGCCGTGCTCATCCTCGCCGAAGGCGCTGACGTTGAAGCCACTATCGAGTTCCAGTTCTGGTGTTGACCAAGTATCGGGATCGGACGACGTCTTATGGAGGCTCCATATCTTGCCGTTGACATAATCGGCGTAGAAATAGCGCCCTCGCAGATCGGGGTAGAGATCACCCCGGTAGACAAAACCCCCGGTCACGGAGCGCCCGACGTCGTGACTGTATTCGGCGATGGGGTCGACCAGATCGATGTCGGAGCAGGCTTGATCGAACTCGTAGGTACGGCTACCCTCCATGCAGTCCCAGCCGAAGTTGACGCCGCCCGAGGTGCCCGCTGCCTGGTAACTGATCTCCTCCCAGGCATTCTGCCCCACGTCGCCGATGTAGAGATCACCAGTCTGCTGGTCGAAGCTAAAGCGCCACGGGTTACGCAACCCGATGGCCCAAACCTCGTCGCGACCCTCAGTGCCTACGTAGGGGTTGTCCGTTGGGATGGCATAGGGCGAGCCTCCGTCCACGTCGATCCGCAGCATGGCGCCCAGCAAATTGGTCGGGTCTTGCCCGTTCTCCAGTGGATCGCCACCGCTGCCGCCGTCCCCCATGCCGATGTAGAGGTAGCCGTCGGGGCCGAAGAGCACCTGACCACCGTTGTGATTGCCATAGGGCTGGGCGATGGTCAGGATCTCAAAGGCACTGGTAGGATCGGCCAGATCCGGATTCGACGCAGAGACTGAGTAGCGGGCGATGACCGTCGCACCATCACTATTGCGCGTGTAGTTGACGTAGAAGGCACCGTTGACCGAGTAGTCCGGATGGAAGGCCACGCCCAACAGGCCTTGCTCACCATTACGGCTGGTGCGGTCTGTTAAATCGAGGAACGGCATCGGCAGCAGCGTGCCATCCTTTATGATTCGTATCGCTCCCGACTGCTCCAGCACGAACAGTCGACCCGAACCGTCCCCGGCATGCGTTACTTGCACAGGGTGATCGAGGCCAGAGGCGATGACCTTGTCAACTGTGATTTCCACATCGGGCAGCTGCGCGCTAGCCTCAGAGGCGGCATCATCGCCAAACTGGACGGCGTAGACGAGGAACAGCACGACACCTACCGTCGAGGCTAAGGCTAGAAGTCCTTTGCCAGACATTGCACCCTCCCAAATCCTACAGTTTCGAGTCGAGCCCGATTGATCGGGACGGAATCAGAACGACACGGGTCCGCATTCCTCGGACGGCACGTAGACCCGGATGGCTGCCTCGCCATTGACCGGGCATTTGTACTCGCATATGCCGCAGCCGATGCACCGCTCGCGGATAACCTCGGGGCGTTGCACGGTCACGATCTCGCCGTCACCGGTTCGCACCTCGGCCTCCTCCAGCACGATCGCCTTCTCCGGCACCGGGCACATCTCCTCACAGACGATGCAGTCCTCATAATCGGCCCAGGCGATGCAGCGGTTCTCGTCGATGTAGGCCTTGCCGAGGACGCGCGTTCGCTTCTCCTCCAAGCTCAGCGGCGGGATGGCCTGCACGGGGCAGACCTGCCCGCAGGCGTTGCAGGAGTAGTCACAGTAACCGGCGCGAGGCACCAGCACCGGCGTCCACAGTCCCTCCAGCCCGGCCTCGCTCACCGCTGGCTGAATGGCGCTGGTGGGGCAGGCGCGGTTGCACTCGCCGCAGCGGATACACTTACTCAGCAGGTCATTCTCCCGTGCGCCCGGCGGTCGGATCAGGCGCGAGTGATCGCGGCTGGCCAGGAGATTGCTTTGGAAGAGCCCAATGCCCGCAATGGATGCACCCAGAGAGGCCAGTAGATGGCGCCGGTCGGGATCGTAAGCATTCCATTCGAGCGAGGGCACGCGGGCGGGAAAGTCGATGGCATCCGCGGGGCAAGCCGCCAGGCATTCCAGGCACATCGTGCACTCGCCCGGATCGCTGGCATATCCCCTCTCGCTCTGTATTGTGCCAGTCGGGCAGACGCGGGCGCAAGCATTGCACTCTATGCAGCGATCGTTGACGTCGCGGCGCACCAGCCCGATCTTGCTGAGCAGCCCCAGCAGCGCGCCTAGGGGGCACAGGTAGCGGCACCAGAAGCGTGAAGCGATTAGGTTCAGGGCGATCACGCCGAGGAAGACGCTGGCGTAGAGCAGCGTGTAGCGGTAGAAGACGGGCTTGATGGGCAGCGCCACCGGGCGCACCAGCCGGTCGAAGGCACTCACGGCTGGCTGGAGAAATGACACGCGGTAGAGTGCTGCCTCTGTCGCGGTGACGATCTGATCCACGGCGGGCCAGATGGCGGTCGAGAGGGTGCGGAAGAGAATGGTCAGCGGGTCGGAGATCAGCAGTGTCAGGTTGGTGAAGATGGCCGCCACGAGAATAGTCAGCAGCAGGCCGTACTTCACGCCGCGCCAGCCGTCGGGCACGTTGGCCCGCTTGTCACGCCACCGGTGCAGCGGGATCCAATCCAGCAGCGTACCCAACGGACAGAGCCAACCGCACCAGACGCGGCCCAGCAGTAGCGTCAGCACAACGATCGCCAGCGCCAGCGCCGATCCGGCCAGGAAGGTGCGACTTGCCAGGAGATGAGCCAGCATGGCAAGGGGATCAAGGCGCATTGGGGTGTTGACCAGCTTCGCAGGCCAGCCACCTCGCCGCGACCAGACGAATAGAACCACAAATGCCAACAGCGCCAGCGCCTGCACCACGCGCCGGAGCGTGATCCAACGCCCCGGCGTCCACCATTGCCTTAGCTTATGTCTATCCAGCAACGTTGATCTCCTCGATCTTGAGGGCATTCAGATCGCTGCGCCCCAGCCCCATCGCTGCTCCTGCATGGACGTACGATAGCTCGTCCGGACTCAGGCCAAAGAGCGTCGCCGCGTAGCTATCGGCTGCCACGATGTCCGGGCTGACGATAACGGTGTCGGCCTGCCTCACATCGTCCAGGTTGCCGCCGCTCGGCCCATGATTCATCAGCATGCGCACCGCGTCGACGACGGTCAACGTGGGGCGTATGCGGCTGCTCAGGTCTGCCAGGCGCTGGCCCAGATTACGGTGCATCGCAGGACGATCATAGATGACGCCCATCAGGTTCTTCATCCCCAGGGTGAGCCGTGCCAGGCCATGGTGTTTGGCGATCGGCACGTCGATCAACACGTCGGCCTTCAGCACGTCGTCATAGATCTTGCAGCGCTGCAAGTCGATGCCATCGGGGATCTTCGCGTCGACGAACTTGAATGTCGTCATCACCTCCATCTGCCCCCCCGCTTTCTCTACTTGCTCCTGGATGCCACTCTTGACGTAGGCCTGCTCCGCACTGCCCCCGAAGGGGTAGTCCATCACCCGCACTTGTCGGGCCCCTGCCTCCAGCGCCAGCTTAACCAACGCCCCGACGACCCAGGGGTTGGTAGTGGCCGCGTATTCGTAGGTGTGATAGGCGACGCAGATATTCGGCTTCACAACCACATTGTCGCCAGCCTGAACGAATCGCTCCATCCCACCCAGAGCCGCCAGTGCCTGCCGCACCATATCCTCTGGCTCCCCTCCGCGTGCGACAGCCAGATCGGGCCAGGACAAGGACTGCTTCGGGGCTGGTGTTGACGTTGGAACCGCCGTTTCGCCAGGCGCACTCGTTGGTAAGGACTGTGCAGTAGCTTCAGGCTCTTCCGTTGCAGGCGTGGTAGGCGTCCACGTGCTCACGGGCGGAGCTGTCGCAGTCGACGGGGTAGCTGTTGGAGGGTCCTCCCTGCCACAACCCGGGAGGAGCCAACCACCGGTCAGCAGCCCCATACTGGCCAAGGCTCGACGAAGAAACTTTCGCCGTGTGTAGTCAGTCATCGTTATTCACTCCTTATGGTGATTGCTCTTTGCTCAATGCCGCCTAGATTGTAGCATGTTTCGATCATATATGCAATGTTTATCTTGTAAAATCCATCCAGCGTCCTTACCGGTGCAGAGCCAAAGCATCGGCCGCTTGAGTTGAGCCCGTGATACAACAAAGCCACCCTACGCCCCCCTCTGCGGTGCGGAGGGGATGGTTCAGGTAGCTTGGCCGGTGCAGCCGGTGCGGAGCCGTAGAGCGTGTCAGTTCGCTGGTCGCTCCTGCTCCAGCTGCTCCTCAAGGACCTCGATATCCCGTTCTATGCGCCGCTGTCTTATCCATAGCGAGAGGATGAGGGCAGACGTGAACCCCCAAAACACAGCGTAAGCAGCCACCAGGTAGATAGACATTATGCACTCCTTGATCTTTGGCGAGACGGACGCCGCCGGTCCATCATCAGTCGCAGCCGGGTAAGTGCATCGCTTGCCCGTTCCAGTCGTATGCGTTGGCGTAGCAGCGTCGCGTACAGCACCGTGAACGTCCCTAGGCTGACCAACAACGTTTGGATCATCCGGGATGTGAGGGCCATCCCCTCTCCCCCGATCAGGATATCCGGGTGGATCGTCCGCCACCAGCGAATCGCGAACCATGAAAGTGGCACCGTGACGAAGGCCACGATACCGTACACAGCGGCGAACCGCGCCTGACGCTCCGGGCTATCGATTGAGGCGCGGAGCATACCGTAGGCCACGTAGATAAGCAACTGCACAGCAGAGATCGTCAGCCGTGGTTCCCAAGTCCAGTACGTGCCCCAGACCGGCTTTGCCCACAACATACCGGTGACGACGGTCATGGTGATGAAGGTCAGTCCAACTTCGACTGAGGACAAGCCTACGATGTCCCAGAATCGCCTGGCGGAGACCAGATAGGCGATTCCGGCCAGAAAGGTGACCAGGAAGCCAAAGAACCCGACCCATGCGGAGGCTACGTGGAAGTAGAAGATGCGTTGCACATCACCCATCGTGAGTTCTCGGGGGGCGTATAAGAATACCATACCCAAAGCGACGATCACGAGTACGCCGCTGGCTCCCGCGAGAATAAGACCGATTAGATCTCGTTTCAGACTCATCATCCCTGTCCCTTTTGCCATAGTTATCGCTCCCTACTCCTGGACAACGTAGCCAAAGGTCAGAAGCGAGACGGCCACGATGACCAAGTCGTAGACGACCAAGATGCGGATCCAGCCGCCCATCTGTCCTAGTGTGGCTCCTTCGATGAGTCCACTGGTGGCTTGCACAGCCCCAATGAGCACGGGCACTGCCAGAGGGAGCAGGAGCACGGGAAGCATCACCTCCCGAGCCCGAGTGTTGACGGCGATAGCCGCCAGGAGGGTTCCCACGGCAGCGTAGCCCAGCGTGCCCAGGGTCAGCACCAGAAGCACCCCGAGACGCATCAACGCCACATCGAAGAACACGGAGAACAGAGGTAATAGAATGACTTCGACAGCAGCCATGAAGACCAGGTTTCCAGCTGCTTTGCCGAAGAAGATGGCTGTGCGATCCATAGGCGCCAGAAGTAGGCCATCGATACACCCCGTCTGCTCCTCGCGTGCCATAGAGCGGCTGAGCCCCAACGTCCCCGCGAAAGCGATCGTCGTCCAGAGCACACCCGGGGCTGCTGCCTCCGCCACCTCGCCGCGCAGATCGAGGGCAAAACTGAAGATCAGAAGCGCCACAGCGGAGAAGACCAACATGGCGCTGATCACCTCTTTTGTGTGGAGTTCGGCGGTGATATCCTTGCCCACAATCGCAAGCACCTTCAATAAGAAAGGGAAGTGAAGTAAGCGACGCGAGGACGGGGGGCGGAACCGCCGTGGCGACTGAAGCGGCTCCTTGCTCTTGCTAAGGAAGCTCAATGCCCCTCTCCTCTGCGGTGGATCTCTCTACGCCGTGATGGCACGATAGGTATCCAGGAAGGTCTCCGGTGCCACGGCCTGCCGCGGTTGGTCGTAGACCAGCCGACCCCGGTGCAGGACCAACATGCGCTGGCCGGTGGACAGGGCGCGGTTCAGACGGTGTGTCGTCAACAGGATCGTGCATCCCTCTCCGGCGAGTTCGGTTAGAAGTCCTCTTAGTGTCTCGACAGCTTGAGGGTCGAGCCCGGTGTATGGTTCATCCAGAAGGAGGAGCCGTGGGCTGTGCAGCACGGCTCTGGCCACCGCAAGCCGTTGCTTCATCCCCCGAGAGAACGTCTGCACCAGATCGGTCCGGCGCACGGCCAGCCCCACGCGTTCAAGCAGATGGCTCACGCGGGAGGAGTCTCGATCCATATCGTACAGACGAGCATAGAACCGCAAGTTCTGTTCGGCGGTCAGGTCGTCGTATAACAGGGTGCGGTGTGAGAGAAAGCCAATGCGTCGACGTGCTTCCTCACCCTCGGAGAAGAGGTCAAGGCCAGCGATGCGCACAGTTCCGGAGCTAGGACGGCTCAGTGTGGCCAGGACGCGCAGCAATGTGGTCTTACCGGCACCGTTCGGCCCCGCCAATGTGATGAACTCGCCTTCATTGACGGAGAGGTCGATCCCGTCCAAGGCGGTGCGTGGACCGAAGGTCCTTGTCAGTCCTCGAACTTCAATCACCGGCACTAGGCCGCGGAGCTACCGAGCCCGACAGCTTTCGACGCAACCGTCGCTTGAGCGAGCGCCGTTTCTCTCGGTAGGACTGCTCCGACAGCCTCCCGCTCTCAAAATCACGGTCCAGGGCGGATATCGCCTCGACCTGAGCTCGCACCTTCGCTGGAACCCGGCCCGGCGACGGGTTACGCCACATCAAGGCGACCGCCGCACCGGCTATGACCAGCGCTGTTATGCCCAAGGTCAGGCTGGTTAGCGCCTGACCCTCCGATTCCTCCGGGACACTCGAGGCTCTTGGAACAACGGCGAACGCCAGGGGCTCGTCAGCGTCCAAGGGACCCGCCGTGTAAGACAGCGCAGCTCCCATCTGCGTGTCCAGCGTGCCCTCAGGGGATATGTTGACCCCTTTCAATCCCCACTCTCCCTCTGGCAATACCAGCACAGCGGCGCGCACGGGTACGTCGAAAGCCTGCTCAATCTCACTTCCTTGCTGAAAGGGAAGTTCGTATGTGAAGGAGGTCTCAACGTTGGCGTCTCCCGGGGGGATAGGTCGTGTGTCGGCAAAACCCCCTTCCGAGGAGGCGAAACGGCCTCGAGGATTGCTTTGACTCGCCAACTCGGCGCTGTCGAACTGCAGGTTTTCGGCACCATCAGGCAGCCTCGCTGACCAGGTTGTTTTGACGCCATCTGCGGACGATCCAACGTACGTTTGGTTCCCCGAGTTGCCTATCACAACATACGCGCCAATCTGGATGCGCTCGCCCAGTTTGTTCACAAAGAGGTGCAGTTGAGATATCGTGATGTCTGCAGGATCCTGCGTTGTCTCGTAGATCGTCACGGGGAGAGAGAGAGCCTCACGGTCCTGCTCAACCGTCGCAAACTCAGAGACGTAGGTCACACCACCGTAGGCCACGCGCGCAACAACAGTCTCTCCCTCTTCGAAGGAGATCTCCTCAAAGCGGAAGCTGCGTCCGCCC
Source organism: uncultured Anaerolineales bacterium (assembly GCA_964421785.1). Taxonomy (GTDB): domain Bacteria; phylum Chloroflexota; class Anaerolineae; order B4-G1; family B4-G1; genus SKLM01. Next base: position 14,117 of record CAYQZG010000030.1, on the reverse strand, counting down.
CCCAGTGAGCGCTCTCCCGTCACCGTTGTGGTGTAGGTATTTGTCTCCTCCATTTCGGAAAAGATGTGAAGCGCAACAGTCAGGTCATTGGGCACGCTCCCTCCCGGTGTGCCATTCACCACCTCGCCCAGCACGGTGCCGGGTTGCGCCTGTGGCTCTCGCGACCACCCCACGGACAACCCTGTGACCAGGAGCAGGAACAAGAGAGTCAACAGACGGCCATAACGACGCTTCAGGTAGCCTAAACGCTTCGTCCGGTTCATTTTGCCTCCTGGGCCTTCGAAGGCCTGGGCAGTCGCGTGCCACACCCGGAGCAGAACCGATCGCCGCTATCAACCCGCTGGCCGCACTGGGGGCAATAGTTGATGGCCCGGACAGCCGTTTCTACCTCCGTTGGCTTCGCGCCCTCTTCGGCATGCTCGGGCCGCCCATCCTCTACCAAGCCAGGGCGGCGCCTGCTTTCGAGCTCCTCGGCCTGCACCTGCTCCACCCAGGTCTCGATCACCTGATCAATCCCCGCGCCGGTAGTTGGACGAAACGGTCGTGCCAGATACGCCACCACCACCGCCAGTACTGCGATCCCCATCAATATCGCGCCAACACTCATCACCATAACCCTCACTGGGCCAACAGGATGTCCAGCTCCTCCCGCAGTCGATCACCGCTCACAGGGCCGATATGTACATAAGCCACCTTGCCCTCCGGTCCTACCAAGAACGTCTCAGGCACCCCCGTTATGCCGTAGTCTATCGGAGCGACCGCATTTAGAGCTATCGGATAGGTCAGGCCAAACTCCGACACCGCCTCTCGCACGTCGGACTCAAGGTTGGGCAGGCTGATGCCGATGAAGGCCACATCCTTGGTCTGATAGCTCTCCCACACCTTTTGCAGATCAGATAGCTCTTCCCTGCAGGGCTGACAGTCGGGTGACCAGAAGTTGATCACCACAACTAGGCCCTCCAGGTCCGACAGGCTGAACGTCGAGTCGTCGAGCAGGTCGACCTCAACATCTGGGGCCGGCTCGCCCACGCGCGGCCGGGTCGCGCGCGCGGTGCGTTGCACGTTCTCAGCTGTGCGCCTTAAGCGTAGCGGCGCACCTGCGTTCGTTCGTTGAGCGCCACCCCACATTGCCCACGCAGCCATGGCAAGCAGGATCAGACCGACGACCAGGCCGACGGTGCTCCACACCTTGGTAAGCTTGTCCCGTCGTCGGGCCTCTGGCGCCGGGAGACGTGTCGCCCGTACCTCAGGCCAGAGAGCGACGGCTCCACCGGCCATCAAGATGAGACCCCCCAACCACAAGAAGGAGGCCAACGGCTTGATGAGGATCTTGAGCGTCACCTGCGAGCTTCCGTCCGACCAGGGGGCCAGCACGAGGTAGAGATCCTCCCTCAGGCCTGCTCTGACCGCCGGGACCGCCACGGTCTGGCGGAAGTCGCTATACTCATCCAGGCGAGGACTTAGTGTTCTGATGTATCTTTCGTTGCGATACACTGTTATTGAAGCACTGTTGGTCACGCGGTCGCTCTCGGCCTCGCGTTCCAGATCATTGAAGACGAGGGTGTAGCCTTGCACGTCGACGGACTGACCAAAGCCCAACGCTGCTTCTGTTTCGAAGGAATAGAACCGCGTGCCGATCACCCCGATGGCCATCAGGATCACGCCCAGATGAACGAGATAACCACCGTAGCGACGGCGATTACGACCAAACACGCTCCAGAAAGCGCGCAGGGGCGACTCGCCTCGACGCGTCCGCCTGAGGACGCCTCGGCCGATTTCACCAATCGCCGTTCCCCCGGCGAGGCCCACAATGGCAAATCCTATGAGCGAGAAGGGGCGCATGAACCCTACAAGGCCACCCAGAATCGGGACGGCGATGCCGCCAACGAGCGTGGGCAGCCCGTCTTGTCTCAGTCGGCGAATGCCGCGTCCGCTCCCCAGTGCGCCTATCGCGCGACCCAGCAAGGGACATACCCCCATAACCAGCACCAGGGCGGCGAACTGGGGGCCGGTGACGCGATCGAACCAGTCCGGTCCAGCCTCAAACTGCCTAACGGGCAGGACCTGGGTGAGCGTCGGCAGGACGCTGCCGATCAGGACTGACCCGGTGATGGTGAGGAAGAGAACCAGTGTCAGGGTGAACATACCTTCACGGGAGAAGATCTCGTCCGACGAGTCGGGAGTCGATAGAAGTTGGCGCCTGCTGTAGAAGAGTGCCAACGAGACGACCAGTGTAATCCCCATCGCTGCCAAGAAGTAGGGCCCCAAAGGGGAGCGGGCGAAGGCGTGTACCGACTGGATCAGCCCACTTCTAGTTGTGAAGGTCCCGAACAGGACCAGCAGGAAGGAGAGGAGCGTGAGAATCATGGACCACCAACGGAAGCTGCGACGCTGATCCTGCATCACCAGAGCGTGCAGGAGCGCTGTCGCGGTGAGCCAGGGCATCAGGCCCGCGTTCTCCACCGGGTCCCACCCCCAGTAGCCGCCCCAGCCCAGCACGTCGTAGGCCCAGCGCATCCCCAGAAGAAGGCCCAGGCCTAAGAAGAGCCACGCTGCAAGCGTCCAAGGGCGGGCAGCTGCCGGCCACTCGTCGATCCGGCGCGTTTTGAGCGCGGCCAGCCCCAGGGCGAAGGGCACAGCCAGCCCGACGTAGCCGAGATACATCGCCGGGGGGTGAAAGATCATGCCTGGGTGGCGTAGCAACGGGTTGAGCCCTAGCCCGTCCGTGGGCACGGTCGGGGACAGCGCAAACGGGTTCGATAGAAAGAGGGTCATGGCCGCGAAAAAGGATGTGATCAAGCTCATAAAGACCGTCGCCCAGGAGAGTAAGGGTTGACTCTCCTCCGATGGTCGTGCTAAGATCAGAGCCGCAAAAAGCGCCTGAAGAAAAGCCCACAGCAGCAGGGACCCATCCTGTCCACCCCACACCGCCGACGCCTTAAGATAGAGGGGTAGTGCGCGGCTGGAATGCTGAGCTACGTACTCAATTCCAAACTGATCGTCTAGAAACGCTACGAGCAGTACGAGAACCGCAAACCCAAGGAGGCCCGCGGCGGCGACAACACCATTTCGTCCGCTTTCCCACCAGCGCCGGTCGTCACGGCTAATGGACCGGAAGGCGGCGAATGCAGCATAGAGGGCAGCGGTCAGCCCCAGGCCTGTCAGAATCGTGCCAATCTCTGCCAGCATCAAGATTCCTCGGCCTGCCCGGGCACGCCCTCTTCGTAGCGGGTCGGGCACTTAAGGAGCACCTCATCAGCGCGGAACCGCCCATCCTCGCCCAGTTGGCCGCGGATGATGGCTTGTGACTCGTGCTGAAGGAGATCGGGCTTTACATCATCGTAGACCACGTCTATTTGTGGTGCATGTGGATCGTTCACAGCGTCGTGAAGGACCTTGGCTAGACCCCCGGCGCGTTCCACCTCGCGCGGATCGCCGGGGACCTGTACGATCGTAAATGTCACGCGTGGTTGGGATGGGTCGTAGTCGATCGTGTCGCCCAGGACAGCCCCAGAGATGGTCAGCCTGCGCTCACCGGCATCTTCTCCCATCGCCTGTACTTCTTCGATGGTCAGGAAGTAGTGCGCCGTGCTCCCCGTGCTTGTCACGATCAAGTAGACGACCGCTGCCACGATCAACAGTCCTGCGACGATAAACTTCATCTTACCTGCCATTTTGTACACCCTCTGTCGATTGTCCGATACCTATGCCGCGCAATAAATCTACCACGAGTAGTCGGCGCTGTCAAAGCACCAGACCTCTACTGCACCTGCAAATACTCGATCAAGGGATCGCTGATCAGAGGCACGATCGTCGGCAGCATCTTCGGCATCAGCCTCTCCATCGCCATGGGCATGAGATCGGGCATCTGCTCCTTCATATGCTCAGGCATTGGCACGCGCTTCTCGACCGCCCTCAGCATGTCGGGCATCACCTTAGGCATCATCCCAGGCATAAGCATCGGGAATAGCACCGGGAAGAGTGGTTTCATGCCTTCTAGCACCGCGCCTCCCCCTGGCATCCGCCCGATGGCTTGCATCATACTCCCCATGCCGTAGGGCATCGCGTCAACCATCTGAGGGAAGAGCTCGATCATCAGATCAGCCATTGGCTGTGGATTCAACAAATTGATCATCGCCTCAAACGTGGCCCACATCTCCAGCGCATACTCGGTGGAGTCGGGATGCTGAACGCCAGCCGCATCGCACGCTATCGCGCCCAGGTCGATAATGGGCAGCTTGCGACCTGTCTTTTTGGCCGTCACACGGAGCTGGACCTCGCAGCACGGGCATGAGGTGACCACAGCTTCGGCCCTCACGTCCTCGGCCTCGCGCAGCCGAACCTCTCCAATGCACTTGGCCGCGGATGGATCCGCCACCAGGCTCATCACAGACCCACAGCAGTGGCCTTCCTCACGATTATGCTCCATCTCCACAAACTCCAGGCCGGGAATAGCTTGGAGCAGCTCGCGGGGTGGCTCGTATATGCCTCCGGCCCGGCCCATATGGCAGGAATCGTGCCACGTCACCCGCATGTCGAGGGGTTTGTCGAACACCAGATCGCCCGATCGGACCCGCTCGGCCAGCACCTCGGAATAGTGCTTGGCCTCAAAGGTATAGTCGATGCCAAGCTTTCTCGCCCACCGCGGATAGTATTCCTTCCATACCAGCCAGCAAGCCGGGCAAGAAGTGATGACCGTCTTGACACCCCGCTTTTTCATCGCTTCAATATTGTGGCGCATAATGTCTTCCCAGGTGTCCCAAAGGCCGGCCATAAGCATAGGGATGCCACAACACGCTTCGTCCTCACCCAGGTACGTGAACTCGACGCCGGCTTTGTGCATCAGCCAGGCGGTCGATTGAGCGATGTCCTGTTCTACGTAGGAGGCTGTGCATCCGGGGAAGTAGCAGATCTCAGCCTCTTCGGGCAGTCGGTCCAGACCGGCCTCGGCCCAATCCGCTCGGTCGCTGCGATACGAGCCCCAGATATTGTGCTCCTTCTTGAGGCTGGCTTGCATAATCTCGAAGGGTGGAAACGTCAGCTCCTCGCGCTGGTGGATCAACTCACCTCGCATAGTAAGCCAGCTTGGCTCATTTGGAAGCTCCAGCGGACACTCGATGTTGCAGAGCTCACATGTTGTGCAGGCGATGAACTTGTCGACCCAGTCCTGGGTCAATTTAGCCCGGCCCGCCATATACTCCTTCAGGAAGAACCACTTGGCCCTCGGCGATTCGGACTCCCACCCACGGCCGTAGAACTGGTCACAGGGATCCACGCAGTAGCCGCACTGGGCGCACGTGTAGGCATACCAGGCCACCTCGTCTGGCACGCCCCGTCGCCCGGCGCCCTCCGGGCGCTCCCCAACCGGCACCCTGGCCAGGTTGCCGACGGTGCGAATCAGGGGCTCGAACGCCCCGGCCACCTGCATGAAAGAGCCGAGCAGTCCCCCGTTGCCCAGGACTTTGCCCGGGTTCATCACGCCTTGCGGGTCGACCTCCTCCTTGAAGGCTTTCAGCCGCTGAATCCGCTCAGCACCGAGGATATGCTCTGCCTCATGTGCGAAGTAAAGCCCGCTGCCGTAGACACGGCCCCCGTGGTTCTTGGCCGTCCGAACCGCCGCAAGAGAGAGTCCAAAGGCCAGATTGTAGGCGAAGCTGCGCTCATCGTGAGGTATGAATCCCAGCAAGATCACCTTGGGGTCAGCCGCCCCCTTCGCTACCATGCCCTCAATAACCAGGGGGAGACGAATGTTCTCCTCGATGTCGCCCAAAGCCTCCCCCAGTCCCTCCAAGGGTAACACGACCTCGGTGGGTATCAACGACGGTCCCAGTCTCTTGATGTGCATGATGGAGAACCGTTCTCCCCACTCGTGGGCGGCCAAGCCGGCGTCAACCAGTGCTCCACCGCTTTGCTCGATGATATGCTCCAGGGCCTTTTCTACCTCCGCCCCTCGAGATGCAGGGAAGACGAAGACGGCCACGTACGCCTCGGGAATCTCCATGCTGGGAAGCGAACGCGGCTGATGCTCCTCGTCGACCGGCTCACCGTGTTTCAGTCTCGGCGGTCGTTTGTTCTTCATCTCCGCCATATCGGGATTGATGAAGCTCATTGACCAAAGCGGTAGACCTTGGTCAACCACCGTCTGAAGGGCCTGCGCCAGCTGATCGGTCGTTGCAAAGCGGGCCCCTATCACCGCCTCAGGTTCCCAGGGCCGGATCCTGATTGTCACCTCCGTGATAATGCCCGTGATCCCTTCGGCGTCGGCAATCAGGCCGATATCGTCTCCTGCGAATTCACGCACCTCACCGCTTGGCAACACAACCCGCGCGGAGACGACGTTGTCGGGGAAAGCACCGTACTCGAAGCTGCCAAACCCGAAGCCCCCCTGCGCAAGCCAGCCGCCGACGGTTGAGGAGGGAGCGCTGGATGGATAGAGGCGTAACGCCAGCTCTTGCTTCGCCAGCTCGTTTTCGAGATGCTCCCAGACGATGCCCGGCTCAACGGTTACCGTCAGTGCCCCCTCGTCAACCTCCAGGAGCCGTCTCATCCGCCAGAAATCAACGGTGACGCCGCCCTTGATGGGCAGAACGCCACCATAGCCGGACGTCGCTTTGCCACGTGGTATCAGCGGAACGCCGGTCTGATTTGCCCACTGCGCGAGATCCACGATCTCACCCTCATCTCGCGGCTGGACCACGGCATCGGCTATGGCCCTCCCGATCAGCGGCTTGACCAGTGGCGGCATGACGCCAACGTCATGGCTGTATATCTTGCGCTCCATCAGGTCCGTGCTGACCCGTTCCTCAAATCGCTGGCGCAGCCAGCTCTCCTGTTCGGGTGTGAGTGCCATGCGCTAATCTCCTCTTTCGGCCGGGACTGTTCCCTGTGCCCCCTGCATAAGCTCGGCCTGCCGTGCCAGGATATCGGCCAACATCGCCCGGAGAATATCGAGAGCCTCAATAATGCGGCGATCCGACAGCGAATAGTAGACCGTCGTGCCGTCTGGTTCTGCCATCGTTAGACCTCGTTCCCGCAGGACTTTCAAGTGATAGGATACGGTCGGCTGAGGGATGTTGAGAGCTTCGGCCAAGTCCGTCACGCATTGAGACCCTCTATCCAACGTGTATAACAGGGCAATGCGCTTGGGATCGGCCAACGCCTGGCAGATCTCCGCGTGGAGCAGACGGATCTCATGCTGAAGAGAGGGCTTTATCAATTTCATTGTTATATTGATATATTTGAATACTTAACGGACTAGATTATACCCTGAAAGACTGAGGGTGCAAATGAGCAACATGAGGGCTCACTTGTGACCCCCGCCATCGAAACTCTTCCAGAGTCAGCTGTCACGGGCCACGAGAGGTAAGTAGCTGCTGGAGCGGTGAGGAAGCAGGCCGATGGTCGGGTAGTCGAGTTCCCAGGTTGTCTCTCCCGGTTGGAGATTGATCTTCATCCGAGTCCGCAGCCACCCCGGCGGTGGCGATGGCCAGCCCTCCGGCTCGATCAGAAGCGCGTACTCGTCTGTCATCAGCGTCGTCGTTAGCTCCCAGGATGGGCCGGTGCTCGGTGGGACAACGTCGGAGCCGAATCTGTTGACAAGGTGAAACGATACGTTGTCGAGAGCGCTTTCACCCGCATCCCGGTCGCCGTCGCCGTTCGCGTCCCCGAAGACCATTCCCACGTTCAGATGTACCTCACGGTCCAAGTCGAGCCGCGTGCAGCGCTCTTCGTCTGACCACGGTCCCACGTTGCCGACACGGTCCCACGCCCGGGCGCGGAAGCAGTAGAGCGTGTTGTGTTGTCCGGTGTCGTAGCCGGCCGACCAAATGCCCTCCGTTTCAGCGAGTCCCAGCCAGTCCAGCCAGCTCCCACTCCCGCCTGGTTTCACCTCTACGTCAAACCCCCAGATTCCGCTCTGATCGTCGCTTGCGCTCCAGGAGATGGGGATAGTGTGGGAGTAGGTTGTGGCAGGGAGAGGATCCAGCACGGCTCTGCTGGGCCGTACGGTTTCCACCTCCTCGATGATCAGGTACGGCTCGCCGCCGATGATGTAGTCGTTGGGATTGGACACGAGGTTGGCCGTTGCGCCAGGAAGTGTGATCTGGTACACACCACCTATGGCGTCGATGGTCTGGGTGGCGCCACGTTGATCCACGCGGGTAGCTGTCGAGAGCGTGGCGTCGTAGTGGAAATCGATCGGGTCCGGTGTCCTGTTCCACAACACGCTCACCTTGCCCCGCGGGGTGCTCCATAGCGTCACGCGGCGCGCGCCACTGCTGTAGGGCCAATTGGTCACCATCGTTGGGCTGATCAAGTACCGAGTTGCGACCTGGTAGGCGGTATAGCTGGGACGAATGGTCCGGTCGTCTCGGACCAGACCAAAAGGTTCAGTCATGCCTGCGTCACCCTCGTCAAGGCAGTCGCCGTCGTGGTTCTTGTCACACCAGTCGTCGTGAGCGCGGAAGAAGAAGTACCGCTCGACGTCGGAAGCCCACGCGTTGGCGTAGGACTGAATGGTGAAGGAGGCGGCCTCGGCGGGTGTGGCTCTAAGATCAGCTTTGGGCATCCCTGAAACCCAGGCATAGGAGTCCCCCCATACGGGGATCCCGGTCTCCGTAAGCCATATTGGATGGTCCGGTACATAGCTTTTCATTCGAGATCGAATGTGTAGGGTCTTGTCGTAGATGTCCGACGAGCGATGATAGAGGTGGACAGACATGACGTCGAAGTAATAGTTGTTGGACGCAGCATACGGTCGGTCGTTCAAGATGTCCAGCACGCGCTCAAAGAACGTGGGGTCTTTCCAATAGTGTAGTCCTCCAAAGAGCACCTTGCAGTCGGCGCAGGCAGCCTTGGTCGCTAAGTAGCCCACTTCAATAAGCCTCGCATACTCAGCGGATGTGCCACACCAGAACAAGCTCCACTCCGGTTCGTTCCACATCTCCCAGTGCTTCACGCCACGCTCGCTGTAGTAGTTGACCGTGCGATAGACGAAACGGCCCCAGTAGTTGACTGCGTCCCCATCGCCCCAATCCCAGTCATTCCATTCCTCGTAGAGCCCTCGAGGTGGTACCTTGGTCCACGGATCGTCCCAGCTATCCTGCGGCGTCACGCTTGTGGATAGGGCCCCCGGTCCCGGCGGATGAAACGTCGATGTCTCAGCTGCCGACGACCGTGCTTCTGAGCCTGCTGTGCACTCGGAGGCCGCCCACTGTGGCGTCATCTGCAGAATACCGATGATATTCGCTATACCTCCAGCATGCAGATCCTGTACGATAGCCTCATGCGGGCCGAAGTCCCATACGCCATTTTCTGGCTCGAGGCTGGGCCAGGCAAAGTCAAAGCGATCCCAGCGGGAACCGGCGTTGTACGCTAAGGGGATGAATGGATGCTCCGGGCCGCCAAGTGGGTCGTCGTAGTAGGAATAGCAGATGCCTGCGCGCCCGTCGACGGTCTCGACCGGCGGAAGAGGCGTCGTATGAACGGAGTCGGCAGCGCTCGAGCTGAGTGTCACGCCAAGCACGAGCAGAACAGCGCCGACAGATGGAATAAGCCGTAAGCTTTGTTTCATCGCCAATACCCTCAATTCGTAAGCCGCGTCCCGATGACGCGCTTTCATTCTACCACAGATGATGAACCAAAGACAGCACAGCGGCGTTTCATTCTGTTGACAGTAGCTGGTGATCGGATAGAATGGGGGGAGACAGTTTTGTTGGTATGTGAGGGGGTGGTTGTGGGGGCTGGTGAATCACTATACGAAACAGATCATCGAGAGAAAACTGAAGGTGGAAGAAAAACCTCTCTCCTGCCGTGGGTCACCGGGGCGCTTTTGCTCTTAGCAGTGATCGGTTTCCTGCTCCTCACGCCGAGCGGCGTGCTCAGGAAGACCGACATGGTCGGCTACGCCGTCTGTCATCAGATCGAATCTCACTCGTTTGTCCTGAGGGGGCGTCAATTGCCCCTGTGTGCGCGCTGTACGGGCACTTTCCTGGGGGCCCTGGTTGGTCTTTTCGGGCAGGCCGCAGTCCTTCGCCGGCGACGGGCATCGGCATTCCCTCCCTTCAAGGTTCTTGCAATCCTCGCTGGCTTCACACTGCTCTGGGCAGCCGATGGCCTGAACTCCTACCTGGCTCTTGCAGGAGGTCCACATCTCTATGAGCCAGCGAACGAGATCCGATTGATCACCGGAGCGCTGAATGGCTTGACGATGAGCGCCCTCACCTACCCGGTCGTCAACGTCAGCCTGTGGCGACACCCAATCGACAGCCCCAACATCCGCGGTCTGCGTGACCTTGGCCTCTTGCTCTTGCTGGAGGCCGCTCTGGTCGGTCTCGTGCTCTCTCGTCAGGCGCTTTTGCTCTATCCCCTCGCCCTTCTCAGTGCTACAGCTGTATTGACGTTGCTATCCAGCGTCAACAGCGTGATAGCCGTGATCGTCTTGAGGCGCGAGAACAGCGCAGAGACGTGGCGTCAAGCCCTCCTGCCCATCTCGATCGGACTGCTCTTGGCCCTCATTCAGATCGGCCTGATCGACCTGATGCGCTACGCGCTGACCGGCACGCTGGAGGGCATCCCGTCTTTGCAGTAGAAGTTGCATCCTTGGCGGTTAGATGATATAGTTGTACCCTATGCACAGCAACATAAGGAGGAAGTAACGATGAACATCGGTGAAGCGATCGGGTTCGTGTTCGAGGATGAAGAGTGGCCCAGCAAGCTCCTCCTGGGCGCGGTGATCTCCATCATTCCTATCTTCGGAGGTGCAGCGCTGACAGGATACACCATTGCAGTCCTGAGAAACGTCGAGATGGGCAGCCAGCGCCCCCTGCCGGGCTGGGACAGGATCGGGGAGTACTTCGTCGACGGCCTGTTGTTCTGGGTGGCTACCCTGATCTACTCGATTCCATTCTTGATCTTCGCCTGTCCCATCGCCTTGGTCTGGATCCTCCCGGCCGCCGCCAGTGACAACCAGGATCTGACCACGATCCTGACCAGCATAGCAGGTCTCGTCAGTGCTGGATTGGGCTGCTTGAGTCTTCTCTACGCGATCGTGCTGTGGGTTCTGATGCCTGTGCTTCAGATTCGCTATGCTGAGACTGGCGAGCTAGGACCTTGTTTGCGCTTTAATGAGGTTTTCCGATACCTCTTCGAGCATATCGGGGCTATCATCATCGCGCAGGTTCTCGTTTGGGCGGCAGCCTTCGTTGTCACAACTGTCTTGGGCGGCATCATCGGAGCCTTCGGCCTCATCCCCATCTGTGGATGGGTGTTGGCAAGTCTTCTGGGGCTGGTGATGGTCCCCGTCGGCGTGTGGTTGATGCTCTTCGCCACTCATTTGTACGGCCAGATCAGTCGGCAGGCCGGGGCAACCCTGTCTGTGTGACATCAGTATGACGGCACAAACCTTCCTAAGCCTGGCTACGGCGTTTGGGCTCGCCACGGCGGCGGGCCTCAACGCCTACATCCCTCTCTTTATCGTCGCCCTGCTGTCGCGGGTCTCCTCGCTGGTCACGCTTAGTGAGCCCTACAAGGCGCTGAGCAGCTGGTGGGTGATCGGCACCTTGGCCGTGCTCATGGTGATCGAGATCTTGGTGGACAAGATACCTGCTGCAGACACGGCGAACGATGTCCTCAACACCTTCATCAGGCCAGCAGCCGGTGCCCTTCTCTTCGCGGCGTCTACCAGGGTGATGGGCCTTCACCCTGTGCTTGCTGCGCTCTGTGGCGTGATCCTGGCCGGGGGTGTGCATACGGTCAAGGCCGGCGGACGGCCCGTGGTGACAGCAACGACCGCCGGGGTGGCCAACCCCGTGGTGAGTGCCGTGGAGGACACCGTGGCATTCGTCACCTCCCTGCTCTCTGTGGTCGCTCCATACCTTGTGCTAGCCTTGATCATCATTGGCTTGGTGCTATTCACCTGGTGGTACAGCCGGCGGCGTCGGCGGCGCAAATGCTAGTTCACACCTGAAAAGCCGAGGGAACGCACCGTTCGAGCACGAGCCATCCGGCTTCGTTACAGAAAACTGGCTGAGTACAGGACGATCAGGAGGTATCAGGATGGTCACGGACGGTCTGCCCCGCGTAGCGATTGCGCACCTCCCCACCCCCATCGACCCCCTGCCCCGCCTCACCGAACAGCTCGAAGGACCCGAGCTTTGGGTCAAACGGGACGATCAGACTGGGCTGGCGACGGGCGGGAACAAGACGCGCAAGCTGGAGTTTTTGGTGGCCGACGCGCTGGAGCAGGGGGCCGACACGCTCATCACCTGCGGCGCGGCGCAGTCGAACCACGCCCGCCAGACGGCCGCGGCGGCTGCCAAGTTCGGGTTGAAAGGCGTGTTGGTGCTCCGAGGCGAGATGCCAGCGGAGATCCAGGGCAATCTACTGATCGACCACTTGGTCGGCGCGGAAGTGGTTTGGGCCGGGGACCAACCCCTCGATCAGGGCATGCGCGAGGTGGCCGGCGAGCTGCGCGACGCCGGGCATCGGCCCTATATCGTCCCCTACGGGGGGAGCAACCCGGTCGGTGTGAGCGGCTACGTGGCAGCGATGGATGAGCTTCTTGCACAGTGCGAGGATCGCGACATCGCCTTCGACCACATCGTCTTCGCCTCCTCCAGCGGGGGCACGCAGGTGGGCATGGTCGTCGGCGCCCAGGCCTTCGGGTACGAGGGCCGCGTGCTGGGCATCAGCGTCGACCTTCAAGCGAGTGCGCTCCAGAGCAATCTCAGCGATCTAGCAGCATCTACCGCGGCGCAACTGGGGCTGGAGCTGCGCTTCGCGCCCCAGGACTTCGCCGTCAACGACGACTATCTCGGTGGCGGCTACGGTGTCGTCGGCGATCTGGAACGGGAGGCGATCCACACGGTAGCGCGGGCCGAGGGGCTGTTGCTCGACCCGGTCTACACGGGGCGCGCCTTCGGCGGCCTGCTGGATCTCGTTCGCGGCGGGGCCTTTGAGCCCGATGACAACGTGCTCTTCTGGCACACCGGCGGGACGGCAGGGCTGTTTGGGTACGCAGGGAAATTGTAGGAACTTGCGTTCAGTGCAAAGCTGCCCTATAATGGAGCCGTACGCTCCCTCTAAACGTCAATAGTCCGCCGGGCGGGGACACATAGGTCCCCAAAAGGGCAAACCAATGGCTAAGTGCATTGTATGCAAGGCATACTTCGAACATGGTGGTCAGTGCCCTCGCTGCGAGACGAACAATCGCCCATGGATGGTGCGTCGCAAGAATGAGCCGGTAGAGCAGGAGGGGCTTTCGGGGCTTCTGGCTTTCACCGCGCCACACGCCTACATGCCATTCGCGGTTACCGCTCTGGCCACTTTCTTTGGGCTGCTATCCCTCTTCACATTGTGGAGCAACATCAAGCCGGGCTTCCGAGCCTTAGCGCTGCTGATGACGCCCGCCGGATGTTTGCTTTCCGTGCAGGGCATCTATGAGATGCGGATGCAGATCCGCGAGAGCGAGCTCCTGCGAGAGGTGCAGCAGGGGCAGCGTCTAGGTCTCAGTGCCAAGATGATCACACTCCTGCTGCCGGCTATGGCAGCAGGGCTTGTCCTGGCTCTCACGCTGCTCCTGGTCAAGATCGACGTCTTCTGGGAGCTCGTCAAGTGGCTGGCGCTGACCGAAGCTCAAGACACGGGGAATAGCCTGCCGGAGAAGTTCCTGGCGGTGTTGCCCTTCGTCTCAATGATTGGATACATTGCGCTGGCGACCAGCTTCACAGCCTCCTCCTCACTGATGCTGGCGCGGTGCTATATCAATCGGCTGGATGAGATTGTGCCCGGTCCGATCTTTCTGCAGGAACACCTCCTCGTCAAAGTCGTGCAGCGCGAGGCAGAACGCGCCGTACGTCGGCCTGAGACGCCAAGCGTGATTGAGGTAAACCGGCAACAGGCGCCCAGGAGTTGGACATGGGATGAGATAGAAAAAATGGACGATGGTGGTGTCAGACTCACGGCTATCGTAAAGGCGAAGGATCAGGGTGGAAACACTCCAATGATGCAGATGGCAGAAGATGTCACCTATGTGATAGAATCAGATCCCTGGAGCCGAATCACCAAGATAGAGCGTCAGTAGGGTGATGCGTAAGCGATGAACAGAAAGCTAATGCCAA